>JACIWY010000629.1 GCA_014360745.1 Chloroflexota bacterium | reverse complement strand
GCTCCAACGCCATCGACCGCATGATCCAAGTGGGAGTGGAAGGGGTCGAGTTCATAGCGATGAATACCGACGCGCAGGCTTTGAGCGCCTGCAAGGCACCAATACGTTTGCGCATTGGCGACAAGATCACCCACGGTTTGGGCTGCGGTGGCGATCCGGCCCGTGGCCAAAAGGCGGCTCAAGAATCGGTGGAAGAAATTACCGAAGTGCTTCGGGGGGCCGACATGGTTTTTGTGACTGCCGGCATGGGGGGTGGCACCGGCACGGGCGGCGCGCCGGTAGTGGCCAAGGCCGCGCGCGACCTCGGCGCGCTGACGGTTGGCGTGGTGACCAAACCCTTTACCTTCGAGGGTTCTCGCCGCATGCGCCAGGCACTGGAGGGCATTGAAAACTTGCGCCAGCAGGTCGACACGCTCATCGTCATCCCCAATGATCGACTGCTGCAGGTCGTAGACGTCAAAGCATCCATGCGCGACGCCTTTATGGCAGCCGATGACTTGTTGCGACAGGGCATCCAGGGCATTTCAGACTTGATCACCGGCACCGGCCTTGTCAACGTCGATTTCAACGATGTGCGCACTATCATGGGTAACGGGGGATCGGCACTTATGGCCATAGGCGTGGGCCATGGCGAACGGCGAGCGGTCGATGCCGCTACCATGGCTGTCAACAGCAAGCTATTGGATATAAGCATCGATGGTGCCAAGGGCGTGTTGTTCAATATCAAAGGCAGCGAGGATATGACTCTCTTCGAGGTCTATGACGCAGCCGAGATCATCCGCCAGATGGTAGACCAAGAAGCCAACATTATCTTTGGCGCCGCCATCGACGATACGCTGGAAGACGAGGTCCAGATCACGGTCATTGCTACCGGCTTTGACAATGCAGCCAAAACAATGACAACAACGCCCCAGCGCATCGTCTCGTCGGATAGGGGCGATTCTCGACGCACGGTCATGTTCCCGGGTCGCAACCTCGACGACGATCTGGGGAAGGTCCCGGATTTTCTGCGGCGCGATTCATCCTAAAGCCGAGGGGCAACCATGAAATGTCCGTTTTGCGGCGCGACCGACTCGCGCGTGGTGGATACGCGCGAAGTGGGCGATGCTATCCGGCGACGTCGCGAGTGTCAATCCTGCCAGCAACGCTTTACGACGTATGAGCAGGTGGCTAAAGTGAACCTGCTCATCGTCAAGCGAGATGGCCGGCGTGAGCCGTTCGATCGCCAAAAGCTCACCGAGGGCATCTGGAAAGCCTGCGCCAAACGCCCGATCAGCAGCGAGCAGATCGAACAGCTTGTTTCTAACATCGAGTCCAATCTATATAACCTGGGCAAGTCCGAGGTGCCTAGTCGAATCGTGGGCGAAATGGTTATGGAACGCTTGCGTGAGCTGGATGACGTCGCCTATGTGCGCTTTGCCTCGGTCTACCGCTCCTTCGCCGACCTTGAAGCCTTCCAGCGCGAAGTCGATCACATGATCGAACGCAGCGAAGGCAAAAAAGCAGAAAGCGAAAGGTAACGCACTAGTCGCGGAACCGCAACATCCGCAGGCCGTTCATGCTCACCAAAAGCGATGTGCCGGTGTCGGCCAATACCGCCATCCACAATGTAGAAACGCCGGCGATAGCCAAGACCAAGAACAGCGCCTTGATGGCCAGAGAAAGGGCAATGTTGGCGCGCACGATGCCCAGTGCCCTGCGGCCCAGGTGAATCATCCAGGGCAAACGGCTTAAATCGTCGTTCATCAAGGCGACGTCGGCCGTCTCCAGCGCGGCGTCGGTGCCTGCTACCCCCATCGCAATGCCCACGGAGGCTTGGGCCATAGCCGGCGCATCGTTCACGCCATCCCCTACCATGGCCACACTACCGTAGCGCTCCTTTAGATCGGCCACCAGGTTTACCTTATCCTGGGGCAATAGCCCGGCATGCACCTCATCTATTCCCGCTTGGAGGGCGA
>JACIWY010000628.1 GCA_014360745.1 Chloroflexota bacterium | reverse complement strand
CGACATGGCAAGGGCCCACAGCCCAGACCCGCAAGTGACGGAGCGATTTTTATACCTTGAGCGCCTTATGCTGCAAGGCCACTACATACAGCATATAAAATGGTAGGCAGTGCCTTACCTACTACCGCTTGTATCCATGAGCCGTGCGCGATTCGAACGCGCGACAACCTGCTTAAAAGGCAGGGGCTCTACCACTGAGCTAACGGCTCTCAACGTAGCCATTATAGCGAAACGACTAGGGCGCGTCAAAACGGACGACGCGGCGCTCCTCAACGTCGCTTGCTCTGTTCCCGTCGAATAATACCATCACCATTTCGGGCGCTAATTCGGACACCAACGAACGCTCCAATCCGTTCGCACGAGCGACTCGCTCATACACACGCGAGCCTGGCTTCAGGCGGCGCTCTTGGTTGTCGGGGTCGAGATGCATCAGCCCAAACCGCACGCTCCACCCCTCCGCCCATTCAAAACAATCCACCAATGACCAATAATAGGCACCGCGGACATCCACCCCCTCGCGTATCGCTCGGTAAATGGCAGCTACATGCTCCAGGATGGCCCGCGATCTGGGTTCTTCATCGACGACGCCGTTATCTAGCACGCCGAATTCGGTGATATAGATAGGCTTGCCCCATAAGGCAACTCGTTTGAGCGCATAATAGAGCCCCTCCGGACAAAGCATGCCCCAGCCATTCATGCTGGGAGACGCGCCCGGCATAGGCAACTCTCCCAAGAACACCGCGCGCGCGTGCATCGTGTCAAAGCGCACCCTGCTCCGCCAATAATAGTTCACGCCGATGAAATCGGCCCATCGCGCCTGACGAGTCGGTCGCCGCATCAGACCTATGGGCAACAACAACTCCCCATCGACCAAGGCGGCCAAGCCGCTCTCATTAAAAAGGTGATCTAAAAAGGCCGCACCGAGGCGGTCTAAAACGCTGCGTGGGTTAGCCTCTTCAAAAAGGTGGATGTGCTTGGCTATCCCCACCTGGGCATGGGGTTGACGCTGATGGATCGTCTCGTAGGCTCCGATGTGAGCATCTCTCATGTGCAACAACGCGCGGCGGGCAGCCAATAAACCCCTGTTTCCAGGAGGCCAAATGCCCAATACATACCCATACGCGATCTGCACCAGGGGTTCATTGAGCGTGCACCACAGTTGGCAATGCTCTCCGAACGTCTCAACAACGCGGCTCACAAAACGAATAAACCACGAAGCCATCTCGGGGTGTTGCCACCCCCCTCGCTCGTACGCCCACAAGGGCAGTGTAAAGTGGTGCAAGGTGATCATGGGCGTCAGACCTAAGGCGCGCATGGTGCCCAGCATCCGACGGTAGCGAGCGGCAACGTCCTCATCCCACGCACCGGGCCGAGGCTCCAGACGGCTCCATTCTAAGGACAAGCGGTGGCTATTCTGGCCCCACTGCGCCGCGCGGGCCAGATCCTCCTCAGCACGATGCCACCAGTCGGCCGCCAGCCCGCTGCGCCCCCCATCACGAACGCGCCCCGGCATTTGTTCCCAGACCCACCAATCGTTGTTCTCGTTGCCCCCCTCAACTTGGTGAGCGGCGGTAGCGGTCCCCCACAAAAAGCCAGCAGGGAAAAACAAACAATCGTCAACGCTCATTCCCAATCTTAGCCTATGGATAGATGCGCCCCAAGGTGCGGGGAAAGGGGATCGTTTGGCGAATGTGATGCAGCCCACAAATCCAGGCCACCGTGCGCTCCACGCCAAGGCCAAAGCCCGCGTGGGGAACGCTGCCATAACGGCGCAGGTCCAAATACCACTGGAACGCCTCGCGAGGTAGATTGTGCTCGGCAATACGCTGCTCCAGCAGCTCCAGGCTGGCCGTGCGCTGCCCCCCGCCGATGATCTCGCCATAGCCCTCAGGCGCCAACAGATCGACCGACAGCGAACGCCGGGGATCCTGGGGATCGACTTCCATATAGAAGGCTTTGCA
>JACIWY010000627.1 GCA_014360745.1 Chloroflexota bacterium | reverse complement strand
GAAGGCCAGGTGAGCGAGATCCATCTGGTCGGCAGCGCCTCGCGACGGCCCAAGCAAATCGTGCGCGATGTCGAATCGCTGCTCTATGCCCACTATGGCGTGCATATCGACTATCGCAAGATCAGCCTGGTACAGCTCGATGCCGAAACCGTCACCGCGCACCTGGGCCGGCTCCGTTTCCTCGGCGTGCAGCCCCACCCCGCCAGAGAAAACTGTGTGCAGGTCATTCTGCAGAGCGAAGAGGTGCGCTACGAGGGCACAGCCCCCTTGGCGGTAGATGCCCCGGAACAATTGTGCGCCCAGGCCGCCGCCCAAGCGACGCTAGAGGCCGTGCAACAGGCCATCGGTCACGCCGTCCCCCTCGAAGTGCGCGATCTGCAACTCCTCGCCCCCGTCGGCCATCGCGTATGTCTGGCCATCATAGCGGCCAATACGCCTCAAGGCGAGGAGCAGCTCAGCGGGACATGTCTGGTGACCGGCTCCGTCTTGGAGGCGGGCTGCAAGGCGACCCTCGACGCACTAAACCGCCGATTGCCCGTTTGGACGCGACAGAAACGAGAAGGAGGCGAAGCTCTGCCAGGGTGGGCAGAAGCACATTCCCCATAAGGGTGACGCCGACTCTTATCCCTTTTCATAGCCTGGTGCTGAAGCGAAGCGAAGGGGACTCCGAATGACGGGTAATTTAGATTGGAGGGATCCCCCATGAAGTGGAAAATGCGCGCGCTCTATGTCCGAATCGCTTATGCGCTCATCGCGCTCGCCGGCTTGGTAGCCGCCGCGGCCGCAGGCTGGAAATGGTGCTGATCGTTTAGAGGCCCTCTCCCTGCGGCACCGAACCGGCTCGCTAGATCGGCCGGATATCTGCTCACGGTGGAAAGGCTTTAAGGGATATGAGTTCGGTTGCCCAGGAGGCCGGGACCTCGATCGGCTCCCGGCCTCTTTTTTGAGTTGCGAGGATCTCGGCTATCATCGAGCCAAAGGCGCTGTCGGACAAGATGATGAAAGAATTGTAAACGTTCTTCATGCCTAGTTCATGTATCGTTCACTTCTCTTTGTTAAGCTTATAAGGTGGGGACATACGGTTCTCGCCTGTTTCCCAAAACGTTATCTTGCGCCACTGCCCGAGGCCCGTTAAGAGACACGCTCATGCCGCCTTTGCCTTTGCGCGCCAAAGTGTATATCTTTCTGGCTGTCCTTACTGCCGTGATACTGAGCATCTGGTCGCTACCGGTATGGAGTGATGGCGACCAAAGGACGTTGCTCTCCATTCTGGTCTTTAGCTTGGGCATTTTTGTGGCCGACCTGTACCCCATCCGCCTGGTGAGCGATGCCAACGCCGAGGTGACTGTCTCATGCGCGCTCAAGACGGCGCTGGCCATCGCCGTTAGCCCTCCTGCAGCCATCATCGCCACGTTGCTCGGCACCTTGGGCGCCGAGCTGGCCCTGCGCCGCGCTTGGTACAAGGCGGTCTTTAACACAGCCGAGATGGTCATCACCGTGACGGCTATGAGCTTTATCTATGAGATATTGTACGACGGGATCGAGCGTCAGCCTTTTCATTCGGTGCAGAATACGATGGCCGTCCTGGGCATGGTGTTGACCTATTTATTGGTCAACACCGGCCTGGTCACCGGTATCGTCTCGTTGGCCAGCGGGGCCAGCTTCCCCCATGTCTGGAAGGTCAACTTCCTCGACTCGCTATGGAACAACCTGACCATCATTCCGTTGGGGGCCGTGTTGGCCGATCTCTTTATGTATCGGCCATGGAGCATCCTCTTTTTGATCCTGCCCATCGTGGTGGTGCGGCGATCGTTTCATTATATCGCCGAGTTCAGAAGCCAGACCCAGGAGGCCTTGGTGCACATGGCCGACGCCATCGACCAAAGAGACCCCAGTACTTACCAGCACTCTCAGCGGGTGGCGGAATATGCCCAAGCCATCGCCGAGGAGATGGATCTGCC
>JACIWY010000626.1 GCA_014360745.1 Chloroflexota bacterium | reverse complement strand
CACCCTATCTTCTCGGCAGATGCCACGGAGCGCATGAAAAAAGCCGCGTTCACCGAGATCATCTGCACCAACACCCAACCAATCCCACCCGAAAAGCGCCTACCCAATATGACCGTCCTCTCTCTAGGCCCCTGGTTGGCGCGGATCATCGATGCCGTGCATCGCGGCCGGTCGGTGGGCCGCACGTTGCGGGAATTCAGCGAGCAATACGAGCCGGAATTCGCATGATCATTTTCAAAAAACTGCTATTTCTTTTTATGTTTTCAGAAAAGGGGTTGCCAAGACGCCATATTGCTTCTATAATATAAACAGCTTGAAATAGCCGAAAGGCACTGAGGGCGGTTCTATGGCAACGGATCAGAATCTGGCCGAGGGCGATACCTCTTCCCCCATACGGCAAGATATCGCCGATAAACGTACGTTCCCAAGAGACGACGAGCGCGACATTCTGCTGCGCATCAGCCGCGACTTGGCCTCTGCTCAGGGGCGCGACGAACTGCTGCAAACCATGACAGATGCCGCGTTGCGCATTGTGCCGACGGCCGACAAGTGTGTGGTGCACCTATTGAACGACTGTGGCTCGCGGCTGGTGCCGGTCGCCTGCTCGCAGCCAACGACGTTGCCCCCTGATCCGGGCATGCCCGCCGATGTCGGCATTGCCGGCCGGTCGTTGCGCGAGCGACGGTTGATCAACGTCGGCGATGTGCAGCGTTCCCCCGATTTTGTCCCCCTAAGTTCTGGGCCGGAGCTGCGCTCTTTGTTGGTAGCCCCGCTGCATGTGGGCGAGGAATGTTTGGGCACGCTCAGCCTGAGCAGCAGCCGGCAAGACGCCTTTTGTGCGGCAGATTGTGAGCACATCCAAGTGCTCGCCGCGCAAGCTTCGGTGGCCATCCGCCAAGCACAGTTGCTGCACGAAGCCAACACCCAACGAGAGCGGAGCCAGGCCATCGTCAGCAGCGTGTCGGAGGGCCTGGCCGTGTTGGATGGCGAAGGTCGAGTATGTCTTCTCAACCCAGCCTTTTGTCAGATGCTCGACCTGGCCCCTCAGTCGCTTGCCCTGCCTTGCCCGACGAGCGAAATTCCCGGCCTGCGCGAGCTGTTGCCCTCGCCCGAATGCATCATCGGCCCCTTTGAGGCGACAGCTCTGCTGCCCTCAGGGCGACAGATCACCGTCCATGTCACAGCCGCCCGGCTCCAAAGCGAAGAGCGCAGCGTGGTGATCGCTGCGCGCGACGCCACCGAGGAGAGGCGGGCCGCGGAAGCGCGGGCGCTGTTCATCTCTCAAGTGGCTCACGAATTGCGCACCCCTTTGCAGCACGTGCTATCCTTCGTCAGCCTGCTGACCGATTTGAACGACCTAGCCGATGGCGAGCGAGAACGCTTCCTCAACCATATCGAACACGAGACACGACGTCTGGGCCGCTTGGTCAACGATCTGGTCATCTTGTCCAGAATCGAGACGGGGCAGTTCACCACCTGGCTGGAAAAGGTAGACATTTGTGCCCTGGTGCAAAGCGTCGCGAGTCGCCTCCATGCCTACGCACGTTTGCTCGATCTGGAGCTGCTGGTTGCCTGCCCGGAAGAGCCGCGTATGCTCATCACCGATCCGGCGCGGGTGGAACAGGTGCTGGTGAACCTGGTGGATAACGCCTTCAAACATGTGCCCCCCGGCGGCGAGATCTATATTCGCGTCGACACCTCCGCGGCAGACGCCGTGCTTGTCGAAGTGCAAGACAACGGCCCGGGCATTCCGGCCCACGAATTGCCCTTCCTTTTCGATTCCTTTTACCAGGCCTCGGCCAGCCGGAATAAGCGCACGGGCATGGGGCTCGGCTTGTATATCAGTCGGCAGATCGTAGAGGCCCTAGGAGGAAGCATTTGGGTTCAGAGCGAGCTGGGTGTAGGCAGCACCTTTGCCTTTCGTTTGCCCACGCTCGGCGAGTAGAACAAGCATAGGCTGACCAGAACTCCCGTCCCGG
>JACIWY010000625.1 GCA_014360745.1 Chloroflexota bacterium | reverse complement strand
TGGAGGAATTGGGCGCGATTCACACCCGATTACCATTATCGCCGGTCGGGCCATAAACGCCGGACCCAAGGGCGACGGGGCTCTCATAGCCCCGTCGCCCTTGCTTGCGCCCGCAAATTTGCTATGGAACGCATCCGGTTGCACTTTTTGGATACAAACCTTTGCCTGGAGAGCAATTCGCCGCGCCTCCTCGAGCTCATCGAGCGGCTTTACGGCCGCTTCCGCAGCGAGCGGGAGCCGCCCGGCGACGGAACTGCCGTCGTTTGCAGGGTATACGCAGGGCCCCCGGAGGGCGAGGCCCTGTTGACGATCGACGGCTGCACGTCCTCTTTGCCTCAAAGGCCTTTCTGGGAGGGCGACGCCTGCGACCAGGCGCTCGAGGCCGTCTTTGCCCGATCGCCGGGGTACCTTTTTCTCCACGGGGCCGCCGTCAACCTGGCCGGGAAGGGGATCCTTTTGGCGGGGCCCGCTCACCACGGCAAGACGACCCTGGCGCTGGAGTTGGCACGTCGGGGGTTCGGCTTTCTCGGCGACGACATCGCCGCTTTATGTCGAGAGGATCGCCATCTTTACCCCTTTCCCAAGAGCGTCCGCCTCTGGCCCGATGACCTGCCCGGCCACATCCGGCGCGAGGATCCCGCCCTGCTTTTTTGGGCGGGGAAATATGTGCTCGATGTCGAAAGGCTGTGCCCGGGCTGTGTCGCGAGCACCACGCCGTTGAGCCACGTCGTCCTTCTTGCCGACCCCCTCGATCCCCCCGGTGTCGACGAGAACGGCTTGGGCGAATCGCTCGATATCGTGTTGGATCACGCGGACGACCAGGTGTTGGCCGGCCTTGGGCAGCTCGCAGGGGTGCGCGTGGTGCGTACCTTTTCCTATTGGGGCAGATTCGGCGTCCGCCTGCGCCTCGCCGATCGGCCCAAAACGGTGGCTGAGATCGAAACCCTTTGCCGCGAGAGGAACGTCCGCCTTTTGGGCAGCGCCGCGAGGTTCGATTTGTTCCCGGGTTTTGAAGGTCCCGCTTCGCTCCGGCCTTTGGCGCACACCCTCGCGGCACGGGCTCTGTTTCGGCAACTTAGAGGGCATTTCACGTTTGGCAACAACTCGCCGGGCCCTCGCCCGCCGGCGTTGCGGATCTTGCTCGATCTGGCGCGAGCAATCGGCGACGCCCGCTGTTTTGAGCTTCGTCTGGGGCCTTTGAGCGAAATGGCCGACCTCATTTGTGGTCTGGTGCAAGGCACATGACCTCTGACGAGGCCCCTCGGCCAGCCCCTTCGGCCACACCGGACGGACCTCTCTATCCCGTCTCGCGTCGCCAACGAGAGAACGAGCTAGAGCCGCTCGTCGAGGCCACACTAGCCCTATGGCAAAGGATGGGCAAGCGGCTGCGCTTTCAGGCCAAAGGCCAGAGCATGTGGCCGCTCATCCAAGCCGGCGATTGGCTAGAGATCGAGCTGGGGCCGGGCGGGTTCCAGCGCGGCGACATTATCGTCTATCGCTCGGCGGAGCAGCTCGTGGCCCATCGTCTGATCGGCCAAGATCGGCGCACGGGAGCTTGGCTGGTTAAGGGAGATAACGTGCCTTGGCCGGATGAGGCGTTCACCAAGGAACAAGCGGTCGGGCGCGTACGGCGAGTGGAACGCGCCGGGCGATCGATTCCCCTAGATACCCCGCTGGCGCGCTGTTGTGGCTGGCTCATTGCCATGATCGCCTCAATGGGCCTCGAACTCCGTCGTAGCACTTGGCCCATTCGCCGCAAGCTGGCGCGCATCCCCTGTTGGCCTCGCGCCAGCCACTGCGCTGTGCGCGCTGCCCAACGAATCTATAGAGCTCTGATACAAATCGCCTCCTGGCTATTGCGTCGCGCTTGACCCCTTCACCCACAAGGCCGACGCCCCGAACCCAGCGATTCGGGGCGTCAGCCGAAGAAGGGGAGATTATGGGCTGGACAACCATCCACTCTTGTTGGGGCTACACCTCC
>JACIWY010000624.1 GCA_014360745.1 Chloroflexota bacterium | reverse complement strand
CACGAATTCTTGCTCAAGGGCGATGTCTTTACCCCGGACTTGCTCAAGGCCTATATCACGTATAAGCGATATAACGAGTACGATGAAGTGCGCCTGCGTCCGCATCCACACGAATTTACTCTATATTACGGGATTTGATCTCACGGCATTCTCAGCGGGTCAACGCCCCAATGGTGGCCGAGCGGCCCATGGAATGCGCTTATCGATAGTTATCGGTGGCCCCTTTGGGGCTGAGACCGGCCCGGAAGGCCCCTGTGGCCTCTCCGGGCCGAGTTTGTGTGGCTCGGCCAACTCTTTATAATCGAAAAATCGATGATTCCCCAACGAGATAGGAATAGTTTGAATGCGTCCAAGACGGTGTGGGCGCAGCCGGATATGAATTCGTTAACTTTCCCCTCGTCGAACGCCCAAACGGCCCTGGAATGTTTGCGAAGCTTGGGCGATGGCCCGGAGCTAGAAACGGCGTTGCAAGCATGTGTGCCGGGGATCGCTGCGGCATTGGATCGGACCCGGCGTCCGGAACGGGTATTGGCTTTGTTCAAGCGCCTGGCCGAGCGGCTCGACGAACCGGCGATGCTATTGCACAGGCTGGCCGAGTTTCCCCAATTGGGCCATGTACTCGTTGTGCTTTTTGCCGGCAGCCACTTTCTCAGCGAGATTCTGTTGCGACATCCCGAATATCTGCTTCGCCTCCACGATTTGGGCGATCTGGGGCAGGCGTTAACGCCGGAGGCCTTGATGGAGCGGGTCGAGGCGGCTCTCGAGCCCTGGGAGACGATAGAGGGCCGTTTGGATGCGCTGCGGCGTTGTCAACGCTGGCACATGCTACGTATCGGCGTGTGCGATCTGCTGGGGTTGTTGGATCTGCCGACGGTGACAGGCCAACTTTCGTTGTTGGCCGACACGATGATCCGGATTTGTTTATCGCTGGCCGAGCAGCAAACAGGCGATAAAAGGGGTCATCTGGTTGTCATCGCGCTGGGCAAATTGGGAGGCGGCGAGCTCAATTATAGTTCCGACATCGATCTTCTATTAGTCGCCCGAGAGGAACCCCAATCGTATGTGCGGCTGGGCGCGGCGCTTATCGATGGGTTGAGCCGCATAACCGGCGAGGGGTTTCTGTATCGGGTCGATATGCGCCTGCGGCCTTGGGGCCGCGTGGGGCCTTTGGTCTCGTCTTACGAGGGTTTTTTGCGCTATCTGGCTCGGGAGGCTCGCTTGTGGGAGAAGCAGGCGTTGCTCAAGGCCCGCCCGGTGGCCGGCGATGTACATTTGGGCCGGGAGCTTTTGGAAGCCGCCATGCCCCTGATGTTGAATGTACAGCCGGATTTCGTGCGGCGGGATGTGTTGGCAATGAAGCGCCGCATCGAACGGGCGGTGCAGGGGCGCGCGGCTGTTGAAGATGCCCGAGGGGCCGATGTTAAGCGGGGTGTAGGGTCGATCCGTGACGTCGAATTCGTGACCCAATATCTACAGCTCTTGCACGGGCGCGAGAATCCTCAGGTATTAAACTCTAACACCCTACGGGCGCTTGAGGCACTGGCCAAACGTGGGTTGCTGGCCGAGCGGGATGCACGTATTCTCATCGACGGGTACACCTTTTTGCGGCCGGTGGAACATTTCCTGCAGATCATACATTACCGCCAAACCCATGCGTTGCCGGAGCGCCCGGAGGAGCTGGAGGCCCTGGCGCGCAGGTTGGGATTTGGCGCCAGCGGCCGGGCCGGCGCAGAATTGTTGGAGCGTTATCGCCAGCATAGTGCCGCGATCCGCAGTGTCTATCGGCGAATTATCGAAAAGGGACCCCAAGGGATGCAAGCCAATTCGTCACCCCCCACGGCGGATGTCGAGCGACATGTATCACGTATGGCGCCCTCATACCTTGAAGCTTTTACCTCGGAGGAGGTTCGCCTACATGCCGACTTGGTGGGGCGCTTGAGTCAAGACGTTCTGGTACAAGTCGAGGGGCAGCCGTTGGGCGAT
>JACIWY010000623.1 GCA_014360745.1 Chloroflexota bacterium | reverse complement strand
CTAACGAATCATTCCATAGAGGGCCCGGGGGAGGCGAGCATAGCTCGAGCCACTGGCCCTGTGCAAGTTGGCTCCACATACCCAGAAGGGGTCAGTGTCATCGGCACTGTCCCCTTTTGCTTTAGAGCCGTTGAAACGAGGTGGAGGATATTTGGGCAAAAGAACCAGGTGACAAAATCGACGTATAGATGTAAGATAAGAAGTGAAGGGGTAGTCCATATCTCTGAGCCTTGGAGGCTTGTCGGCGACCTCGTGACAGCTCCAAAGGGGTCGCGTCATTATATGGGGGCTTATATAGATCTAGATCGCATGAAAGCAAGGTGAATAATGGCTGACAAATTCGAGCGCTTTACCCGGAGGGCGCGCCAATCCTTGAGCATGGCTCAAGAAGAGGCGCAGCGCATGAACCATGGATATATCGGTACCGAGCATTTGCTGCTCGGGCTCATGCGCGAGCAAGAG
The DNA here is from genome assembly GCA_014360745.1 of Chloroflexota bacterium. GTDB lineage: Bacteria > Chloroflexota > Anaerolineae > UBA1429 > UBA1429 > JACIWY01. The sequence goes on along the minus strand of JACIWY010000623.1, from coordinate 1,527 downwards.
GGGATCGCTGCCCGTGTATTGACCGAACTGGGGTTGACGCTTGGCCAGGTGCAGAGGGCCGTCGAGCGCATTGTGGGCCGGGGTGAGCGGCCACCGCACAGCTTGCAGCTAGCCGAGCAAACCAAGCAGGTCATTGAGCTCGCCGTAGATGAGGCCAAGCGCCTCGGACACCAGTATATCGGTACGGAGCACCTGCTCCTTGCCCTGGTGCGCAGTCAAAATTCGATGGCTTCGGCCATTTTGCAAAGTCTTAATGTTAACCGCGAGATCGTGCGCCGCCGCGTGTTGAACTTGATGCGTCAGGATCAAGAGGAAATGGCGCCTTCCACGTCGACGAGTAGCGCGGTCGAGCGCGCTCGCAAGAAGGAAAAATCGATGCTCGAGCAGCTAGGGGTCAACCTGACCGATCTGGCGCGCGAGAACCAACTGGATCCCGTTATCGGTCGTGAAAAGGAAATTGAACGGGTCATCCAGATCCTCGCCCGTCGTACCAAGAATAACCCCGCTCTTATTGGTGAACCTGGCGTCGGCAAGACGGCCATCGTCGAGGGGCTGGCACAGCGTATCGTCGCCGGTCGCGTGCCCCATGATCTTTTGGATAAGCGTCTGGTGCGCCTTGATGTCGGTTCATTGGTGGCAGGCACGATGTATCGTGGCCAGTTTGAAGAGCGGCTCAAGCGCGTCATCGATGAGATCAAATCCACCGAGACCGTCTTGTTTATCGATGAGCTGCACATGCTGGTGGGCGCTGGAGCAGCGGGCAGCTCGGTGGACGCAGCCAACATCCTCAAACCGGCCCTGGCGCGTGGCGAATTGCAATGCATCGGCGCGACCACGTTGAACGAATATCGCAAACATATCGAAAGCGACGCTGCCCTTGAGCGCCGTTTCCAGCCGGTGTATGTCGAGGAACCCACCGTCGAGGAGACTTTGGAAATTCTGCGGGGCATTCGCGATCGCTATGAGGAACATCACCAGCTCGAGATCACCGATGAGGCCTTGGAAGCCGCGGCGCGGCTTGCTGCCCGTTACGTCCCCGATCGCTTCTTGCCCGACAAGGCTATCGACCTCGTGGATGAGGCCGCCTCGCGGGTGCGCGTCTTTCGCGTGTTACATCCCGAGATAGCGCATCCCGAGAACGTGACCGAAGAAGGGGATGAGGCGGTGCCCAGCGTAACGCCCTCGTTCGCCACGCCTATGGATGAGCTTTCGGACGAGTTCCATATGGTGGCCGACCAATTTCGCCTCAAGCAGGCTGTGCGGCAACCGGAACCGCGATTAAAGGTGACGGCGGAAGATATCGCCCAAATCGTGTCCATGTGGACCGGCGTGCCCGTCGCCGCCATTGCCGAGGAAGAGTCGACCCGTTTGCTCAAGATGGAAGAAACTCTGCAACAGTACATCGTCGGGCAAGACGAGGCTATCAAGGTGTTGGCGCGCTCGCTGCGTCGGGCCCGTGCCGGGTTAAAGGACCCGCGTCGGCCTATCGGCTCCTTCATTTTCCTCGGGCCTACCGGTGTCGGCAAG
>JACIWY010000622.1 GCA_014360745.1 Chloroflexota bacterium | reverse complement strand
CCAGAGGCACCCCCACGCCGGCGTAATAGAACGTCCGCCCCAGAGATGGCCAAAAGAGGTCATCTTTGGTGAACATTTTGATATAATTGTTAAACCCAATAAATTGAGGGGGACTGATCACATCGTATTTGGTAAAGCTAAAGAAAAGCGAAGCGAGACCCGGGCCGAGAAAAAGGCCAAAGAAACCGACAAGCCAGGGGCTCATGAACAGATAGCCGTACAAACGATCTCGCCGCAGAGCGGAAGCCCCTCGTTTTGCCTGGTTCCTCTCTGCAACGGCCACCTTATCGGTTGTATTCATGGCATACTCCGTTAAAGAAGGGCAGAATCCTTAGGCCCTCTGCCAAAAAGGTCGGGTGGTAGGTAATAGGGCGTGCGTATAGGCGAGAAAGGGCCGGGGGAAAACTTCCCGGCCCTTTCTCGCTTAGAGTTTACGCCGGAGGCTCGTCCAAGGCTTTTTGCACGTTATCGGCCAATTCCTGCAGGCCCTGCTCAAAGGGCACGGGCTGTTTGCGATCCAACATCTTGACCGCCCATTGCCCTATGGCGTCGGTATACTCGCGGCCGCGGCTGTTGGCCGGTGCATGGATCGCCATCCCGTTCAACAGGTTTTCCTTGTACCAGCCATAGATCTTGTTTTTGGCCTCGAGAACGGGCAAGACGTCCGGACGGGTCAAGGCGCCGTTGTTGCCGACCAAGTTAAAGCCGATAGTGCCCTCCTTGCCCGCCAGATGCTTGACAAAGAGGTAGGCCGCTTCGGGCGCCTTGGTTGCCTTGTTGACGCCCCAGGTGCCACCGCGGATCTGGCTGGGGATCTTGCCATCCGGGCGCTTGGGGAAGAAAAAGTGGCCGAGCTGGGCCAGCTTGGGATCCGTGATGGCCTTTTCGGCGTTGAGCGCCGATAGCGAGCCCACTTGCATCATGGTCAGCTTGCCCGCCGCCCAGGCCGACTGGTTGCCACCCTGGAGGTCGCCCGGCAGCGCTGCTACGGCTTGAGTGACGCAAAGGTCGTACATCCACTTCATTCCCTTGACAGCGCCCTCCTCCAAGAGCAGGCATTTGGTGCCTTCAGGGTTGATGATCTCGCCGCCAAAGGCGCGCACGATCGTCGTGATGCCGATCTCGGCAATACTGAGCGCGATGCCATAACGTTCCACCTCACCCGGGCCGGCGCCCTTTTTGTAGAACTTGTTCGCCCATTCGGCGATGGTCTCCATGGGGATCTCGTGCGTCGTAGGCTCGGGCGGGGTAATGCCTAGTTCCTCGCAATGCAACACGTTAATGACAAAGGCATCGTGGCCGCTCCAGCCCCAGCTCGGCAAACCATAGATCTTGCCCTTGTAGTACTGCATCTCGATGAACTGGTCGAACCACTCTTTGAGATTCAGCCCATCGGCGGCCATAAGCTCATCCAAGGGCATGAGGATCCCCTTATCAATCGCGCGCCAGAAGTGAAAGTGAGAGGGGTCGAATTGGACGATATCGCCGAGGTCTCCGGCAGCCTGCATGGCGTACCACTTGCCGTATGCCTCTTGCTGTGAGGAGACGACCGTGGGGCGGAACTCGATGTCGACATTGGGGTACATGTCTTTGAAGGTGCTGATACGTTCCTCGTTCCAGCCGGTGCCGATGCCCCGGAAGGTGTCCCATACCAGCTTGCCCTTGATTCTGGCCGCTTTCTCGGCTGCTACATCCTTCTCGACGACGACCGTCTCTTTGACGACCTTTTCGACGACTTGAGGTGTCCCTTGGACGATAACCGTCTCTTTGACAACCTTCTCGACGGGCTTTTCCACCACCTTCTCGACAACGACCGTCTCTTTGACCACTTTGGGGGCGCAGGCGGCCAGCAACCCCCCGGTGGCGATGGCCCCGACCTTGAGCAGATCTCGTCGCGACATGGTGCGTGTCATAGCGATGTTCCCTCCTTGAAAAAAATGAGTGAAAAAGATCTGCTTACCGACGTTTTTGATGATCTACGGGCACCTCCTTT
>JACIWY010000621.1 GCA_014360745.1 Chloroflexota bacterium | reverse complement strand
ACCCATTGCACGCTCAAGGGGGTTTCGCCCCACCCCTGGGCCACGCGCCCTCGACGGTCCGTCACCGTTATTCGTGCGCGGGCGCAGGTGACGGTGGTTAGCGTCTCGGGGCCGAACTTGAGCGGAACGCGCGTTTCGACCGGCAGCCAGTAGAGCGCCGTAGCCACGCAACGGATATCGGTCGATCGAGACATGGGCAAAAGCTCCTTTCGCCGCGATTATAGGCGCAAGCAAGAAGGCTGGCAAGGGGATTGGAAGGCGAAGCAAAAAAGAGCCGCTTGCCGTGTGTCAAGGCTCCGATTACACTGCAAACATCTCATCCTGTCGGAGGAACGTCGATGAGGAATTGCGACCGCGTGCGCGCCACGTTGGCCTTTGAGCGCGTCGATCGTTTGCCTTGCACCGAATGGGCGCCCTGGTGGGATCAGACGATCTATCGTTGGCGAGAGGAGGGGCTGCCCGCCCGCTTTCCGGTGGGGCGGGAGGGAATGGTGGCCATTCAGGAATGGTTAGGGTTAGATCTCATGTACCAGATCAATATCCGCTCTACTGCCGATTCCTACCCACAGGTGCCCCATGGGCAAGGTTTGGTGAGCGACGTGGCCAGCTATGAGGCGCTCCGCGACCATCTATATCCCGAGATCGACTGGGAGACGATGATCCCCGATTGGGTGCGCCGGCGACACGCCAAAGGAGAATTGGCCGTATGGCTCACGGTGGAGGGCTTTTTCTGGTGGCCGCGCCGACTGTTCGGCATCGAGCGCCATTTCTACGCCTTTTATGATCAGCCCGAGTTGATGAAGCGGATCAATGAGGACCAGGTCGCCTTTATTAAGCGCGTCTTTTGTCAGGCGACCGACATTCTGGTGCCCGAATTTATGACCTTCGCCGAGGATATGTCCTATAACCATGGGCCCATGTTGTCGGAGGAGACTTTTAACGAGTTTGAAGCGCCCTATTTCCGCGAAGTGGTGCCGCTGATCAAGTCGAGAGGGGTCATCCCGATCGTCGATTCGGACGGCAATATCGAATCGTGCGTTCCCTGGTTTTTGGCCTGCGGGCTGGAGGGCATCCTGCCGCTCGAGCGGCAGTCGGGCGTCGATGTGGCGCGGTTGAGGCGCAATCATCCGACGCTGCGGCTGGTGGGTGGGTTCGACAAGATGACGATGAACCGTGGGACGGAAGCGATGCGCGCCGAGTGGGAGCGGCTGCTGCCCGTCATGCGCCAAGGGGGCTTTATCCCCGGCTGCGATCATCAGACGCCGCCAGGAGTCTCGTTGGCCCAATATCGTGATTATATGAGCTTGATGTTCGAATACGCCGAACGTGGGGCAGAGGGCGAGGCGCGACGATAGGCCGAGGGTACGTAGCCGACGCATTGCCACCACCGATATATTATGGTAATATGCCTGGTTGCCGGGCGCTTCCAAAGGTCCGGCAGCTACCCCACTATGCTTGAGGGAGGGGCCTATGCCGGAGGAACATGAATTGGTCAAGTTGGCCCGGCGGACCATCGAGCATTATGTGCGCACAGGAGAGATTATCAAGCCGCCGGAAAAGCTGACCGAGGAGATGAAAAAACGGGCCGGCGTTTTTGTCTCTTTGCATCGTCATAACGAGCTGCGCGGCTGCATCGGCACCATCGAGCCGGTTCATGAGAACGTCGCTTCCGAGGTGATTCACAACGCCATCAGCGCGGCTACTCGTGACCCGCGCTTCCCGCCGGTGCGCGAGGAGGAACTGGAAGACCTGGAGATCTCGGTGGACGTGCTCACCGAGCCGGAGCCGGTTTCCTCTCTCGATGAGCTAGACCCGAAACGCTATGGGGTCATTGTCCAAAGTGGGTCGCGACGCGGGCTGTTGTTGCCGGATCTTGAAGGGGTGGACACGGTCGAGCAGCAGGTGGAAATCGCCCGGCGCAAAGCCTGGATCGGCCCACGCGAGCCCTATCGGTTGTATCGCTTCCGGGTAATCCGCTATCACTGAGGGCTCGC
>JACIWY010000620.1 GCA_014360745.1 Chloroflexota bacterium | reverse complement strand
GGAGGATGAACGTGCTTCGCTTGGGTATTCACTGGCAAATTTTTACCATCTTGACTTTCGTAGTGCTTCTCGCTCTGGCATGTCAGCAATCGCGGACTCGAGATTTTGCGACAACTTTGATGTGTTGAACCCTGGATGGACATGGGTAAGTCCTATTGGGGGGTTCTTATAGCCTAAGCTGGAGCCCGCAAGCCTTGACCATTCATATCCCCCCATGGACCTATGCCGGCTTGTCTCGTGGGTATTCGCCCGATGCGCCTCGCCTGCGTCAGCCTGTAACAGGCGATTTTGTGGCCGTTACCAAAGTGGCTTGCACCGCCATTCGGCAGTATGATCCTACCGCCGGCATCGTCGCGAGGTTAGAGCTTTGTTTGTCGGGGGCGTTATACAAGTCCGGAAGGGCTGCATTACACGTTGAAAAAGCCTCTTGACACTGCCCGCCATCATCGGGTATATTATAGGCGGACAGAGGTGATGTAGCGGAAAGGAGGGGTCTATCGAGAGAGCTAAAAAGGAAATAATCGATGAAAAGCATATGGGCTACAGAATAAGGAACAATTTGATTTCTCGCTAAATTTAGGAGGGGACCGATCATGACGAATCAAAAGTCTGTGAGTCGACGTCGCTTCCTCAAGCTATTCGGTGCCGCAGCCGGTGCCGGGTTGCTTGCAGCGTGTCAGCCCAAGGTCGTCGAGGTCGAAAAAGAGGTCACCAAGGTCGTCAAGGAGGTCGTCAAGGAGACGGTTGTCGTCCAGGGCACCCCGCAGATCGTCGAGAAGGTTGTCGAGAAAGTCATCACCGCCCCACCTCCCCAGCCGGTTAAGCAGAAGGAACTCTCCTTCTGGATGTGGAACACCTACGCCCCTGCGGCCGACAATGTGATGGAGCTGAGCATCCGCCGTTGGGCTCAGGATAACGAGGTCAAGATCAACATCTCTCGTGACTCGGACGGCAAGATGCGCGACAAGATTATGCCCGCGCTAGAGGCGGGCACGCTCCCCGACCTCATGTTTGCCGGCCAGGGCGAAGCGGTGTTGATGTGGAACGCCAAGGGCATCGATCCGGTCACCGATCTGTTCAAAGAGATCGGAGACACCCACGGCGGCTGGATGACCCGCCTGCCCGAGTACACCATCCGCGAAGGGGTCGCCTACTTTTTACCCTACTCCATCGATACCCCGATGATGCACTTCCGCCAGGATATCTTTGACAAGGCGGGTATCAAGGTGCCCGAAGGCCAGTGGACCTGGGAGGAGACGCGCGATCTCGCCAAACAGGCCATGGATTTCACCGAAAAAGAGGGTAAGAAACTCATCGGCTGGGGCTTTGGCGTGGTCAAGCAGCAGCATGATGGCTGGTGTAGCGATGTCTTTCGCAACCATGCGGCCTTTGTCTGGGATGAGACGGGCAAGAAGGTGGTGCTCAAGGATCAGAACCAGGACAAGGCCGTGGCCGCCTTGAACTTTATGAAGAGCGCTTGGGACCTGGGGCTCTTCCCTGCCGATGCAGGTTCCTGGGACTGGGCCTCTAACAACAAGTCGTACCAGGAGGAGCAGTGCATCCTGGTCATCAACGCGGCCTCCATCTATACTTGGTGCCAGAAAAACAAGCCGGAGTTGGCCGAAGCCACCGGCCTGGCCCCCAAACCCAAGGCCGTCCTCGACACCACCGACGCCAGCTTGCGTTATGTCGTCGTGCTGCCTAAGGTCAGCAAGGACAAAGCATTGGCGAGCGACCTGGCCAGGGCGCTTTATATGAAAGACATCTATGCCCCTTGGTTGGCCGAGGGCTTTGTCACCAATGTGGTGCGCGAGTACGACACGCTGGAGATGTGGCAGGGCAAGCGCGCCGCCTTTAACTTGGCCGCCACTCGAGGGGTCTACCCCGGCTTCCCCGCCCCCTACGACAACGCGGCCATGGCCGAGGCGGGCGGGCCTAACGATCCCATCGGCTCTATGACGGTGCGCGTGCTTATCGATGGTTGGGATCCGATAAGGGC
>JACIWY010000062.1:3573-12890 GCA_014360745.1 Chloroflexota bacterium | reverse complement strand
TGAGCGAACCAACTGCGGACGCGGATACTCTGAGCGCGGAATGGACATGTGAACCTTGCCTTTTCACAAAAGATATGAGAATGACGGACGCCCAAAAGTCTAGCTGCTGAGGTATGCGCTGTCAACCGAAGGGGTGGCCAAGACAAACACATCCTCCTAGAAGCACCCCCAGAAGGTAAAGGGGCTCCGGTAAAGGCAGGCATTTGAGTATGCGACTGCCGGAGCAAGGTAGCTTGTTTTCAGAAACGCGCCTATAATGGCGTTCATCCGCCGCGATGTCGGCCATGAGGAGTTTGGCCCATGATACCGATCGGTGACGTCAACCCGAGGAGGCACTTTCCCCTTGTCACAGTAATTTTCATCGCCATTAATACGCTGGTGTTCATCTATCAACTCACCCTATCGGAAGCCGACTTGCAGCGATTCTTCCTGTCGGCGGCGATCATCCCGGCGCGTGTGACGCAGAGCCCGGATCTGGGGGCGCTCTGGTCGATCATCACCTCTATGTTCTTGCATGGTGGAACGATGCATATTATTGGCAATATGCTTTATTTATGGATTTTTGGTGATAATATCGAAGAACTATTTGGGGCACTGCTCTATATTTTTTTCTACTTGCTGTCCGGGATCGTGGCCGCAGCGGCACAAGTATTGGTCTACCCGACATCGACGACGCCTACTTTGGGTGCCAGCGGCGCCGTCGCCGGCGTGCTCGGCGCCTATGCGGTGTTATTTCCTCAGGCGCGCGTACGTACGTTGCTTCTGGCGTTTTATTTTATTCGCTTTGTCGAGTTGCCGGCTCTATTGGTGCTCGGCTTCTGGTTCGTCATTCAGCTTTTTAGCGGCGCAACAGCCATTACAACCATGTCCACCGGCGGGGTGGCCTGGTTCGCGCATATTGGCGGTTTTTCCCTAGGCTTGTTGGCCGGCTTCTTCTACCGAATAGTCCACAAAGGCGTGCCGCGTCGGCGCCCTACTTAAGATGTGCCGGCTTGCTGGTGGGCCTGTTCTTCGCGCTTGATGGCTTCACGGGCCCGGCGCGAGATACGGTTCCATACACCGCTGAGGCCCATAGCTTTTTTCATCAAGCTTAGGGTTTCATCCCCCTCTTTGTTGGCACGCATGGTGCCCTCATAGATAATTCGTTCCACTAGGCCGCTTTGTGCCTCGTATTTGGCCCGTCGCTCACGGATGGGATCGAGGAAGTTGTTCAAAGCGATGGCCAGCTTCTCTTTGACTTCAACATCGCCGACGCGGCCGGTGCGATAGCGTTCCTTCAAGTCTTCGACCTCAGCCTTGTTGGGGTTAAAGGTATCGTGGTAGATGAACACCGGGTTGCCCTCCACCCGGCCGGGGATGTCGGCGCGAACGCGGTTGGGGTCGGTATACATGCCAAAGACCTTCTGGCGCACCGTTTTGGCGTCGTCGGACAAAAAGATCGCGTTGCCTAGGCTCTTGGACATTTTGGCCTGGCCGTCGGTGCCCACCAGCGAGGGCACGTCGCCGATCATGACCTCGGGGATAGGAAAGACCTCGCCATAGAGGTAATTAAAGCGACGGGCGATTTCGCGGGTGATCTCTACATGGGCTTCGTTATCCTTGCCCACAGGGACTAGATGGGCTCGCGGCATCAAGATGTCGGCAGCCTGCAAGACCGGATAGCCGACCAAACCGAAAGGCAACGTCTCATCGCTCAGGTCCGCAGCGCGGGCCATGTCTTTGATGCTGGGCAGGCGAACCAGGCGAGGCAAGGTCACGAGCATCTCAAAGATCAGGTTCATCTCGTAAACGGCATGTACCGCCGATTGGAGATAGATGACGCTCTTGGCCGGGTCGATGCCCACGGACAAATAGTCGAGGGCCACCTCGCGGACGTTCTCGCGCAGCGCTTCGATATGTTCTTTCTCCGGCCTGGTGGTCAACATATGCAAATCGGCGATGATGAAAAAGCACTCGTATTCGTCTTGCAGGCGCACGCGATTGGCCAAGCTGCCGACATAATGGCCTAAATGCAGTTTTCCGGTGGGTCGGTCACCGGTCAGAATACGTTTCTTGTCCATGATCCCTCCTCCCAGGGTAGAATGCTACAGCGAATGTTTAACGCTCGTGCTTTACTGCAGAGCGAGCCATCCAAATAAAAACCCTCTCGCCCGCGGCCATAGGGGCCTTGCAGGGACGAGAGGGACTCTCGCGGTGCCACCCTGATTAGGTACCGTTCTTTCAAAGAACGACGTACCTCACTCGTCAGGACACAGGGCTCGACGCTGCCGGCCCGATGTCCCCAGCCATGATAACGGGGCTGTTGCCGTTGCGAGCTACTACACTTCGCCCGCACAGCTCCCCGGCCCATTCACCGATCTCGTATCACACCCCTTTTTCAGCTACCAGGGGCTCTCTGCGTGCCGGGCAATCGGCTACTCTTCCGGATCAAAGCGTTTGACAATTTGATAATAGCACAAGAAGCGAACATCGTCAACCACGGCGAATCCGGAAATTATGATGCATGAGCCATCAGATTGACCAATTAGTGTGAATCAACCCGTGAAAACTACCTCTCAGACAGGTTGTTGGTCACTTTTATCCACTTCTGCCAAAAAGGCCAGGACATGAGGCAAAACCAACTCTGGATGTCGTTGCGGTCCGATATGGTCAAGACCGGGGAGCGAAATAAACCGAGCATTCGATAGTGACGCGGCCACTGACGCTGCGCCATCGTGCGCCTCATCGCGGTCTCCCGCGTAGATGAGAGCTGGCAGATCGCAGCGCGCCCAATCTTCCGGGGCCCGCGGCCAGGTGTGTAATGCCCTGACCATCGCTAGGACCGCATGAGGATCATTCGCAAGTTGTGCACTGCGAAAGGGTTTCCGAATCGGTCCCCAACGGGCTTCGAGGTAAGCCAGACCGGCGGGCATCCCGACCTCGGCGATATGCTCCCACATCTTGAGCACTGCTGATGAGTGCGGAAGTCTCTCTTCTGCAAAGTCGCGCGGTCCCCCGCCAAAGATGAGCGAGCAGAGTCGCGCTCTTGCGTGGGGCACCATGGCGTACCAACCGATCGCGCTACCCATCGAGTACCCCCAGTAGTGTGTAGTGGCGATGCCCAGCTCATCCAGGATCGCGACCAGGTCTTGAGCCACGAGCTCGGCACGATACGCTTCTGGCTTATGGGGTTTATCGCTCCGGCCATGGCCGCGTACGTCCACCAGAATGACCTGATACGTCTCGCTCAGTGGCTCGACATAACCGTTTAATCGGTATTCGAGTGTGCTGTTACCCAAGCCATGCACCATCATCAAGGGCATGCCCCTGCCCTCAACTTCGTAATAGATGCGTACACCATTGTTGTCTACAAAGGGCATTCTAGAGCCCCCTTCATTTCTGTGTGGCTTCCACCCATTATCGGGAATGGGCGCGAAAGGAAACCCATACAAGCCATGAACCCACGCGATCCTGTCCGGCCGCTCCAAGCCTCACGCCAGAACAAGAATTGTTCTGAAGCACATAAAATTAGGCCAAGTTCATAACCCGCTCTAACGTGCCCAAGGATAGTGCTTGGCAGGATGTTTAAGCAGTTCCTCCTCGATGAGATCGGAGCCCAGCCCCGGTCGTTCGGGAAGCAATAAATGGCCCTCTTCCACTTGGAAGGGATGGGTCATTAGATCGTCGCGCCAGGGGGCGTCGTCGGTGTCGAATTCCTGAATGAAAAAGTTGGGCACCGTGGCACAGACGTTCGCCGTGACCAACGTGGTTAGTGGGCTGTGGCAATTGTGCGGCGCAAAGAGGATGTCGTAGCTATGGGCCATATCGGCGATCTTTTTGCCCATGGTAATGCCATTCCAGGCCAGATCGGGCATGATAATGTCTTGGGCGTGAAGTTCCAGATAGGGCTTGTAACCCAGTGTGCCGAAAAGCGACTCGCCGGTGCAAATCGTCGTTTTGGTGCTCTCGCGAATGATACGCAAGGCCTGGGGATCAAACGTCTCGGTTTCCAACCACATGAGGTCATAAGGTTCTAGCGCTTGGGCTAGTTTAATGGCTCCACCCAGGCGAAAGGCAAAGGCGACATCGAGGGCAATGCCTACATCGGGGCCCAGGGCCTCGCGGAAGGTGCTCACGACGGCGATAGCGTTGCGGATGGCAGCGGGAGAGGCGTCGCCGGCCCGGCTGCGAAACTGGTTGATAGCCTCAGCGCTATCGGGGACATCGTCCAGGGCCATGATATTGGTCTTGATAGCGGTAAAGCCACGGGCCAACACTTCCTCCGACAAGGCGCGCAGGTCGTCGGTAGTGGAGACGGGGGGCAAACCGAGGCGTTCGGCATGACGCCGTCGCGTCGAGCCACAGTGCGACCAATAGAGGCGTAAGCGATCGCGCATCTTGCCACCGAGGAGTTGCCAAACCGGCGCGTTCAGCACTTTGCCGCGAATGTCCCACAAGGCCGAATCGATGCCGGCCATAGCCTTGGAGGCGATGCCGCCGGTGTGGCGCACGGAAGCGGCGGAAAGATCCCACCAGATGGCTTCGGCCTGCATGGGGTCGCGGCCGATGATCCATTCGGCATAGCGTTGAACGGTGGCGGCCACGGGCCCCGGCGAGCCCCAATCGGTGCAATCGCCCCAGCCGACCACCCCCGGGTCGCTGGTTTCGATTTTGACAAACGTCCAGGGGCGAAAGCCGCCGTCGACGAGAAAGGTTTTGACGTTGGTGATTTTCATGATGAACCTCAATCTTCAAAGTGTCCCAACATTTCCGGGCGGGTGCGCTTGCCCGCGGCGACGGCCAGGATCTCGGCGTAAATCTCTTGGCCGACCTCGGCGACGGTCTTTTCGCCGAGGAGGATGGGGCTGGCGTCGATATCCATGTCATCGCCCAGGAGGGCTATGGTTTGTGGGTTAGCGCAGACCTTTATCACCGGCGCAACGACGCCGCCGGTGACGGTGCCGACACCGGTGGTCTCGACGACGATATGCGCGCCAGCGGCAGCCATTTGCATGGCGCATTGCGGATCACTTTCGCCTTCGCTGGAATCGGGCACCGGGATTTGCAGGTAGAGACCGTGGCGCTCTGGGCGTCGAAAGGAATCGATCACCCCTTGTATGGGGCGGGTTCCTCCTTTGGCCAAAGCGCCAGCGGCCTTTTCTCGATAGGTGGTGATGCCACCCTGCATGTTGCCCCAGTTTACGTCCGGATCCCCTTCGTCGGGACATACGGCACGCAGCTTGGCGGCGATCTCGGCGTTCACGGCGCGCTTGGCCAAGATATCGCCGACGCCGATGAGCTCCTTCCAGATATTGAAAAAGTAGACGGTGGCCCCTGCGTCCACCAAGAGATCAGCAGCGGCGCCGACGGCGGGGTTAGAGGCCAGGCCGGAGGTGGCGTCGGAGCCGGCGCAATCCATAGCTACGACAAGGTCGGCCACGGCAAGGAGCGCACGGGGCGCCGTATAGGCGGCTTGTACCAAGCCATCCAGGAGCTTGCAGCCTTGTTCCAGCGAGCGCAAGGTGCCGCCCGAGCGGGTGATAATCAGTGAAGCCGTAGGCTTGCCGGTCTCGCCGATCGCCTCAGCCACCTCGGCGGCGTCGATGTACTCGCAGCCCAAGCCGACGACCAGCGCCGAGGCGACATTGGGATGCCGACCTAGGGCCACGAGCTTGTCGCGAATGGGGCCGGAGTAAAAACAACCCGTGCGTCGACCAAAGAGCTGGGTATTGGGGAACTGGGCGGCGATGCGCGCCGCGACGACCTTGGCGCATTCGACGGTATAGATGACGGCAACGTGGTTACGAATGCCCAGGGAGCCATCAGAGCGACGATAGCCGAGAATATCGATCATGCGAGACGTTCCTCAGTGTAGGCTGCCGAGCCGTAGCGTGCTTCCCAGGTGTCCAGGCTGGCCAGTTGGGTAGGCACATGGATGACCGTCACCGTGTCGGCGGCCAGGCCCTCCTCGATGGCCGGGCCGAGCTGAGCGGCATGCCCGATAAAGACACCTCGGGCGCCCAGCGCCTCGGCCACGCGATCAAAACGGATCTCGCCCAAATGGCTGGCCACGCGGCGGCCCTCGGGTTGGCCCTCGGCGACGATGCCCCAGGCTGCATCGTGGGCCACGATGGCGACAAAAGGGGTCTTGAAGCGCAGCGCGGTCTCGATCTCGGATAGGTTAAAACCAAAGGAACCGTCGCCGCTGAGCAACAGAAGCGGATATTCCGGCCGGGCCATCTTGGCAGCAATGGCGCCGCCAAGCCCCCAACCGACGGCGCCACTGGCACCGCAGGTCAGCCAATGGCCGGGGTGCCGATCAAAAAGCGACATGTGCGCCCACTGGCCGATATTACCGCCGTCAATAAGGAAGGTGATCTCGCGAGCCAGGAAGGGCTGAATCTCGCGACAGATGCGCAGCGCCGGCAAAGGCCAGACATCCTCTCGCGCTCGCGTCGCCCAGCGATCGAGGAGAAGCTGTCGGCTGGCGCGCACATCGGCCAGCCATTCGGCGTGCGAGATAGAGGCACGGCGTTCGATTTCGTCGGTGATTTGGCCGAGCACCGCCGCCGGGTCGCCGACGATCCCCAATTCGGGAGGACGGCCGCGACCGATTTCGGCGGGGTCGGCGTCAATGCGCACGACGCGCGCCGCGGCGGGCCAGACCGGTGGACGTCCCATACCCACGCGATAATCGATGCGTGCCCCTACGACAAACACCACATCGGCCTCGGCCAGGCGAGGGAGAGCGGTGTTGGTAATTTGCCCGCCGCGGGTGATGCCGACGTATTGAGGGATGACCTCCTCGATGCAGCCGCGATCCCAAATATGCGATAAAACGGGGATATCGCAGAGCGTGACCAGGCGGCGCAGGGGCAGCCAGGCATGAGCGTAAAAGGCGCCACTGCCCACCAATAAAAAGGGGCGCTGTGCCGAGGCGAGCAGATCGGCCGCCTCGTGGATGAGCGCGGGGTCGGCCAGCCCATGGGGGCGAACGCGCGCAGCGGGGGGCGGGGGGGCTTCAGCGACGACGCGCACCTCGGCGGTGAGCACGTCGAGAGGGATGGTCAGATGGACCGGCCCTGGGCGCCCGGAGGTAGCCGCGGCCAGGGCGGTATCGAATATTTGTGGCAAAGCCTCGACGTGATGCACTTGACAAGCGTATTTGCACACCGGCCTGACCATGGATACCTGGTCAAATTCTTGAAAAGCGTCGGCGCCTTCACCGCTTTGAGCGCTTTTGCCGCTGAGCAGTAGCATAGGGCGACCGTCAAAGGCAGCGTTGACCAACCCGCTCAGGGCGTTAGTGTGGCCCGGGCCGCTGCTGACCAAGATTACGCCTAACCGGCCTGTCATGGCGCCCCAAGCATCGGCCATATAGGAGGCTGCTTGTTCGTTACGCACATCGACGACGCGAATGTCGGTGTCGATCAAGGCATCCAACAGCGGCGCGGTGCCGTTGCCGCAGAGCACAAAAAGCACCTCAATGCCGTGGGCAGCGAGCTCCTTGGCTACCCATTGCGCTCCGTTCATCGTCGCCCCCTTTGCTCTTCGGTCATCTAACGGTTCAGAAGAACAGGATCTGATAGCAGCGCACCGCATGGCGCGCCGCGTCTTCGAGATGGCCGGCTTCTAGCGCTTCCAATGCCTCGTCGAACTCGATCCGAGCCCGATCGACCTCGTTTTCATCGGCCTTGCCTCGACCGTTGGCCGAGAGTTCGAGGAGCTGCTCGGCCAGCATCAAGAATTCCTCTAGAGGGCCGTCGTCGAGATAGTCGAGGGTGGCATAATGGGCCAATACCTCGGGCCAGCGTTCCTCGCGACTCTCGCCCGGAAAGGGCTGCCGATTCCGCGCTGCTTCGGCCAGGCGCTGGCCGCTTACTTTCAACCCCTCCAGTGCTTCCTGCATATTAAAGCGCGAGACGGGCGTGGGATCGATGCCGCGCATCTGGCGATGATAGAAAAAGTGATAGATCGATTGCACGCCGGAGAGGAGCCCTTTGCCCGATCCCCCGGCGATGGCGATGCCCAGGGCTGGTTTGCCGTTCGAGTCGGGGGTCTGCACAGTATCCATGAAATCCTTGGTCAGGCCGTTGATATCGCCCCAATAGACCGGCGCGCCAAGGACAATGGCCTCGGCCTCGCCACACAGTCGCGATAGATCGCGGGGGCCCAAGGTAAAAGCCTCTTCCGAGCCACCTCGCCCGCAATAGGGCCGGATGTCGTAATCGACGAGGTAAATCTTGTGTGCCGCCATGCCCGCCGAGCGCACGCCCTCCAGAGCTGCCTCGACGAGTTTGTCAGTGCGCTTGTTTTTGCGCGGGCTGCCGACAATGCCCAAAACAGCCATGGTTATATCCTCCTATGAAGGAAAGAGGATGAAAATGACGAGCAGGGAATCTGTCGTCTGTATCCCAATCCTATCGCTGCACTTGAATCGCATAGTGCCCCTCGATATAAGGGAAGCGCTCTTCGAGGTTTTCGGCCAACTCGACGCCAAGGCCCGGCTTGTCGGGCAGAATCAGGTAGCCATCCTCGATGGTCGGCGGGTTGGCCAAGATGGCCCATTGCAACGGCCCCTGGATCATGCACAATTCCAAATAGCGCGGGTTGGGCAGAGCGGCTACCATATGGGCGTTCTCCATACACATCAAGCCATTGTGCCAGCTATGAGGGATAAGGTCGATCCCATAGCGATATGCCATCTTGCCGATGCGCAAGCATTCGCTGATGCCGCACAGCCCGGCGTCCGGCTGAACAATGTCGTAGGCGCGCTTCTCCAGGTAGGGCCGGAACTGCTCCAGCGTGGTCTTGCCTTCGCCGCCGGAGACAGGCGTCTGGGCAATGGCAGCGATGCGGGCGTAACCGTCGATCTGGTCGGCCGGGATCGGTTCTTCCAACCAGCCGAACCCACCCAGGCGATCCAGCTCTTGGGCCACCTTGATCGCGTCCTCTTCGGTCAGACGCTGGTTCCCTTCGGCCATGAGCTCCATGCGGCCGGCGACCGCCTGGTGCAGCTCGCGCACCAACCCCAGATAACGGTCAACTGTGACGCCATCCCACGTCCACTCGGTGCCCACGCGGAATTTCATCGCCTTGTAGCCCATGTCGATATAGCCCAACGCTTCCTCGATAAGCTGGTGGGGGTTTTTGCGCCAATCATACATACAGCCGCTGGAGGCATAGAGCTTGATGCGCATCTGGGGGGTCTCGGAAAGAAGCCGGGCCGTGGGCACACCGGCAATCTTGCCTTTCAAATCCCACAGAGCGCAATCGATGCCGGCCACGGCGGCATCGTGAGAGCGATTGAGGCCATTGGGATGGGGAACGATGGTCGG
>JACIWY010000062.1:0-3563 GCA_014360745.1 Chloroflexota bacterium | reverse complement strand
TGGTCGGGTCGGTAGGGTTTTTGCCCAATAATTCGGGGGCGAGGAAATCCACCCATTCACGGATAAGCAAGGGCCAACCATAGGCGCTGGCCTCGCCAATGCCGGTGAGCCCCTCATCGGTGTGGATGACAACGATAGCGCAATCGGCCTTGATAGTGCGCGAACGGGCAGTGAACCATTGGCGCTCCGGTTCGTGCATTCGAGAGAGACAGAGCGTTTCCAGTTTGCTAATTTTCATGGGGCAAGCCTCCAAATCTGGTCGGTGCTTATAGAGGCGGTCGATTGGGTGATCGCCCTTGAGACATTATCAAAAGTGTGCTAACGGGTCAAGAGGTACCAGCCCAACGCCAGCGCCAAAAGCGCCGGGATGAGTAAAAGGGCCATATAGGTCAAACAGCCCGCAAGGCTGGACAACACGACTTGGAGCGGTGTATGGCTGGTCTTGGCTGTAGCCGTCTGGGGCTGTGTGGCCGCCTTCATCCGCCTGCGCGCTCTGCGCAGCCCACGGAGCCACAATAAGGCCAAGGCGACGCTGGCGATCCAGGGCAACCAAGCCAGCGTATCGTTCAGCCCGAGTAAGGTTGCATCGGGAGTCGGCGACATAACTGTCATTATCCGCGCAGATCATGCCTCTGATGAATGGGTATTCTAGCGTGGATCATGCTGTCAACGCAATGCGGTTCACAAAGCCACCTTTTCCAGCCATCTCTCGTCGATCTCCAACCCAAACCCCGGTGCGTCGCTGGGCACCAGGTAGCCTTCGCGGATGACCGGCGTGCCGGGCAGATGTACCATCTCCTCCAGCGGCACCCCGGGCGCGGCCACCGTCTCGGAGCGCTCTCCCCAGGGGATGGTCGGCATGGCAAAGGCCAGATGCTGGCCGTAGGGGAAATTCATCCCACCGTGGGTGATCACCGAGAGCCCAAAAGCCTCGGCCAGGTGGCAGATGCGCAAACAGCCGCTGATGCCGCCTGCCCAGAGCACGTCAGGCTGGAGGATATCAAGCAGCCTCTCCGCCGCAGCGCGGGCAAAGGGGAAGGGGGTATACCAATGTTCGCCGGTGGCCAGCGGCTGATAAGGGAGGCGCTGGCGCAGATGACGATAGCCCTCATGGTCTTCGGGGTTTAAGATATCCTCGATCCACTTGAGACGATAGGGGCGCAGCACCTCGGCCAGGCGCACGGCATAATCAATATCGAACGACATCCAGCAGTCAAAGGCCAGCTCGACGTCGTCGCCGACGATCTCGCGGGCGCGGGCCACCCGCTCCTCCTCTTTGCGCAATCCCTCGATGCCTTCCCAGGGGCCGTGGGCGGCAAAGATCTTGACCGCTTTGAATCCCAGTTCCAGGAACCAACTCAGGCTGGCCTCTAGGCCGTAGGAAAGATCGGTATTGCTGGCGTAGCAAAAGATGCGCTCCTTTTGGGGGCCGCCGAGCAACTCGTACACTGGCCGGCCGAGTAGCTTGCCCTTAAGATCCCATAGGGCGGTGTCCACGGCGCTGATGGCGTAGCTGGCCAACCCTCCGCTGCTGTAAGGCAGCGCTGTGCGGTTCATCATATCCCACAGCTTTTCCGTGGCCATGGCGTCTTGGCCGATCAACAAGGGGGCGAACTGATCCTCGATAATATGTTGCACGGGGTCGCCATGGATAGTCATACCTACGCCGCGGGTGCCATCTTCAGCGGTGACCAAACAGAGTAAACGGAGCCAACGGCGTGGGGTGAGCTGGTGCGCGCCGTTTGGGCGCAACTCTGCGTAGCGCCAGGAGGGGGAAACGAAACGACCGGCATCCAAGCGCGGCGCCCGTGGCGAGGTACGGGGTCGCGGGGTGATGTCTACCAGGAGTGTGGCGACGGATTTGATCTTCATCGAGGTTCCCTTCTATGGTTTTGAGCCGCATAACTTTGCAGAGAAGAACGATCAGGGGCTATTGTAGCAGAAAAAGGATGGTTGGGCATGTGGAAAAAGAGGGGCAATGCAGGGTTTTTGTGGTATAATGCACAGCCAATACGGGCTGCAGGAACGAGGTGCCCGCTTGTTGATCGTCCATGGTACGCTTATCACCCAAGACGCAGAAAGGCGCGTTATCCCTGACGGTGCGCTGCGCCTGGTGCGCGAGCGCATCGTCGAAGTGGGGGCTTCTACCGATCTTTTGGCGCGTTTCCCCGAAGAGGAACGCTTTGACGCCGGTGGCATGCTGGTGATGCCGGGCTTCATCAGCGCTCACATGCGGCCCGACCGGGCCTTTGCTCGCGGCCTGATGAGCGGGCCGGCGGGTGCCGCGGCCGCCTGGCAGGCGCTGGAAGCGGCCCTGGGCTATGAAGAGATTCGTTACAGCACGCTGTTGAGCTGCCTGAATGCCATTCGCAGTGGCACCACGACCCTCTTTGCCTACCATACTACCCCCGGTGTGCTCGAGTATTCGCTAGATGCCGTGGCCGAGGCGGTGTTGCAGAGCGGTGTGCGTGTCTGCCTGTCGTACGGGGCGACGGAACGAGAGAGCGCCACGCAGGCTCGACAGGGGATCGAGGAGAACGCCCGCTTTGCCCGGCGTGCGCGGGGCGAGCCGTTGTTGGCCGCCGCTATGGGCTTGGATGACGTGGCCCTGTTAACCCCCGAAAGTCTGGCTGCTGCTGTGAACGCCGCTGCGCTCAGTGGTGTGGGCTTTCATATCACGGTGGGTGGCAACTTGATGGAGGAACGAGAGCGCCGTATCGCTCGCAACGTGGGGTTGGTGGGGTTGTTAAAGCGCATCGGTGTGTTGGGTCCGCGCACTTTGATGGCTCACCCTATGGATTTGACCCGCGCGGAGATGGACACTCTGCGCGAGGCGCGCGTTTGGATGGTGGCGCATCCCCGCGCCAGCCTGGATCGACCGCGTAGCCCGGAGCCGCTCTTGTTTTATCGTGAACAAGGCATTCGTTTGGTGCTGGGGAGTGGCCCCTATACCAACATGCTCTGCGAAATGGCTGCTCTTCATTTACTCTATGGCCAGGCGTCGGATGGCCACAGCCTGCTCGCTGTGAGACGAGACGGAGTGGGCAGTGGGGGATTGACGCGCCAGGAGGTGCTTGATATTGGGATAACCAATAATGGGGCCATGGCTTCTTTGATCTTTGGCGATCGTTTAGGGCAACTCAGCCCGGGCGCTTTGGCCGATATTATCTTGGTGAGCTATCCCGGCCCAACGGCGGTGACGGCAGAAAACCTGCCTTGGCATCTGCTGGCCTTGGCGGATAATGCCCGTGTGGACACGGTCATCATCCACGGTCGTATCGTGATGCGCAAGGGCGTCCTTCGCACTCTCGATGAAGAACGTATCCTCTCTCGATCTCGCGAACTTGCTGCCGCTTTGTGGGCACGTTTGTGAGATATTACGCCGGGTGTAAAGCCGACCTTTTGTCTATACTTGCGAGACTATTTTGGGGAGTTTGGGATGGGTTTGAAACTAGCCGACATACGGAATCTCTTGGTGGATATGGATGGTGTGCTCTATCGTGGCCAGACGGCGTTGCCGGGAGCGGCTGATTTGATCCGCTTCTTACAGGAACACGGCTTGG
>JACIWY010000619.1 GCA_014360745.1 Chloroflexota bacterium | reverse complement strand
CCAACGGTTGCCACCTCTGGCCGGCGTCAAGGCTGACATAAAGGCCAGAGCCGGTGCCCACATACACGCGAGCCGGATCATGGGGATGCACGCAGATGCTGTACACCGTGGCTCTGCTACGTACATACTGCGACACCTCGTCCCCTACAGGCTGTACCCACGAGGCGCCATCGGGCGACTCTTTGTGAAAGACCAACAGTCCATTCCCGGCCGTGCCTAAATAGAAGGAGAGGGCGTCGTAAGCCACCGACCCGGACGACGAGACGACAAAGGCCGTGATCTCGATCCTAGGATCCAGCGAGGTAATGGTGTTGGCAATCAGGTCTTGCTCATCGCGGACAAAGTGGCGCTCGCCACCGAGTTGGCGGTAGCCCGCAAACAACTCGGCGCCGGAGACCAAAAAGAGATCCTCACCTGTGGGGCCAAAGCCGATGGCGACGATTCGTTTGGGGCCCAACGTGCTGCGCGCTCGCCAATGATAGCCGCCGTCTTCTGTCCAATAAACCATCGGACGTGGCGTGGTCGACAGCGAAGCTAGGACGACGTACAGTTCATCCTCGTCCTGTGGGTTGATCGCCAACGTGCGAATGCGCAACATACCGAACGGATCACGCGGCAGGCCGAGGCCGATCGAGGCCCAGCTCTCCCCTCCATCCAGGCTGCGAAACAAGCCGCTAACGGCACCGACGGCGTAGAGCCTGTCGCCCTGGGGGGAAGGGCATCCGATCACCTGCACGACGGTATGGTCGCCCGGCCATGCTTCCACTCTTTGCCAGCGTAAGGCGCGGGAATCGACGGCGGCCAACGGATAAAGGGCCAAGGGAAGCAAAAAGGCGGCCACAGCTGCCATCAGTTGGCCTGTGTGTAGGCCAACCGGCAGATGCCGGCGAAGAATCTCGGCAATCTCTGGACGCCATCGATCGAACAAGGGCATTTATTCCTTGGGCAAAAGATTAACGTGGAGGAGGTGATTTATCGGGTTTGCCACCGCCATTGCTGCTCCCTCCCCCTTTATCTTTAGGTTGTGTGGGTACCGACGTAGGAGTATTGGGCACCGTGGGCGTCGGAGTCAACGTAGGGCGTGGTGTGTTGGTGGGCGTTACAGTGGGCGTCGCCGTGGCCGTTGGAGTAGGCGTGCGCGTCGGCGTCAGGGGCAGCCCGGCTTCGGCGGCCTTGGTTTCGGCCAACGCCCGATCGCAGACGTCCATAACCTTCATCGCTTCGAATTGTTCCACGGCCGCCTGGTAGTTGCCATTGGTGTAGTAAAAATCACCCAGATGCAGTCGGGCGTCGCATAGAACCAGCGCGGCCTTGCCGGCGAAATAATCCGGGTCCTGTTCATAGAGGCCGCGCAGCGCCCCGATGCATTCCTGCCAGCTCCAATCGCTATAGAGTTCCAGGCCTTTGCCGAGGGTTTGCGCCATGAGCTGGGCCTTTTGGGCCTCCGGCCCGTCTCGCTCCTTGAGCGCAAGCCCCAGATCCTCCACCGCACGGCGGATCCCGTTCAAGATCTCCTGAGTGACAACGTAGCGAGGCTCGGCGGCTTTGGGCGCAGGAGCAAGCTCTAATTCCGCAGCCGCCAGCTCGACGCTCCGCCGGGCCCGCTCCGTGTAGGCCTCATACAGGTCATCGCTGATGGTGCCCGGGCGATATTCGGGATCCATCCCACGAATGTCGAGCAGGATTTTGATCGCCTCGCTATAGGCGCGGCTATCCAGGTATTGGCGCGCCTGGGCGTACATCTCATCCAGACGCTGTTGCTTTTCGAGCAGGGCGATAAGGGCGGTCACGTCCTTATAATTCGGGTCATATTGCGCCAGACAGCGCAAGACCTTCAATGCGTTGTCGAGATCGCTGGCTCTGGTATAACTGATGCCCTCTTCATACAGCGCGGCCTTGGATTTGTTCACATTGTTGGCCGCCTCTGCGCTTTCCTCGCCCTGAGAGGTGACAGCCGCCCATTGGCTACAAACCCCCTGCGCCTCGCACCATCGTTGGGCGATGACCATGCTC
>JACIWY010000618.1 GCA_014360745.1 Chloroflexota bacterium | reverse complement strand
GTCATCGATGACTCTTCATGGGATGAGACGGCAACCGTCGCCGCCCAATTGGGCGCGCAAGTGGTGAGCTTGCCCTGCAATCTGGGGTATGGCGGCGCACTACAGACCGGCTTTAAATACGCTCTGGAGCGTGGCTATGACTATGCCGTGACCTTGGACGCCGACGGACAGCACGATTGTGCCAGCATAGCCGCCTTGTTGGCGCCGGTACAGGCGGGCATCGTCGATGTCGCCGTGGGGTCGCGTTTCCTGGGCAGCATAGAGTATCGCACCACATGGGCCAAACGGCTGGGGATGAAGCTCTTTGGCGCCCTGGTGGCACATTATACCGGACGTCGGATCACGGATGTCACCTCCGGCTTTCAAGCACTCAACCGCCAAGTGCTGGCTTTTTTCGCCCGCGACAACTATCCAACCGACTATCCCGATGCCGACACCCTTTTGCTGCTGCATTATGCCGGCTTTCGCGTTACAGAGGTGCCGGTACGCATGCGCAATCGGTTGACCGGGGTTTCGATGCACAGTAGTTGGAAGGTCTTTTATTATGTATTCAAGATGTTGTTGGCCGTGTTTATCGTTTGGCTTCGCCAAAAGACACAACGACGCCTGAACGGATCGCGAGGGTGATGGCGACGATGGCCGGCTATGCGGGGTACAACGCCCTGTCCATCGATCTTGAGGAATGGTTTCACGCCGAGTTGATCCGCCGCCATGTGCGTATGGAGCGACCCCAGAGGCGGGTCGAATGGGCGACCGAGCCGATTTTGCACCTGTTGGATCGTTACGGTGTGCGGGCTACTTTTTTCGTCGTTGGCGACGTATTGCAGCATCAGCCCGACCTGATCCGGCGCATTTATGCGGAGGGACACGAGATCGCTTGTCATGGCTGGAGCCACCGCACGCTATGGAGCCTGGACGCGGAGCGGTTCGCCTGGGAGCTGGCAGAGTTCGATCGCGAGGCCCAGGCCATCTTGCCGCCGGAGGAGATCATCGGTTTCCGGGCGCCCACTTTTTCTCTAGACCAGCGCACGGCCTGGGCTCTGGAGCTGTTGGCAAGCCGGGGGTATCGCTACGATTCGAGTATCTTTCCGCTACAGACATCTCTATACGGCGTGCCCGGGGCTCCATTGTGCCCTTACAAGCCCCTGCCCCAAGACCTTACCCGCCACTGGGAGGAGGGAAGAATCGTCGAATTCCCGATGACGATCTGTCGTTTGGCGGGGTTCGACATTCCGGTGGCAGGTGGGATCTACCTTCGTGCTCTACCTCTGGTTTTGTTGACCTACTTACTGTGGCGGGTCAATGAGGGCGGCGTGCCCTTTGTCTTGTATTTGCATCCCTGGGAGGCCGATCTGGATATGCCTTTGGTTAAGGGGTTGCCTTGGCTTGCCCGCTTGGCCACGTATTCCGGTCGACGCTCGACGCTGACCAAGCTGGAGGCCTTGTTGCGCGAGTTTCGCTTCGCGCCCTTGCGCGAGGTGCTCGGCCTTACGGGAGAACGGCGGCTGCCGGCGCACCGCCCCGCTCGGCATGAGCTGGGCGAGCCACAGACGCTACAGATATCGGGAGCTGCCTGACCAACATGGCGAAGTGGGTAAAGGCCCAAGAAACCGTATCCGTTGTGCGCGCCGGGCGCTTTTGGTGGGCCATCGTAGCTCTCCTGGCTTTGGTTTGGGGTGTCGATCTCGTGCGCGTATGGCAAGTGACCAACTTTCACGATCTGGACGTGTTCCTGTTGGCCGCGCAGCGCGTGGTGGCCGGCGAGGATATCTATGGCGACACGGAGACCTTTCAGCGCGCCTTGGAGAGCGGGGCTTTTGATATGAAGGATGATTCTATCGTTTGGCCCTACGCCTATCCCCCGCTCATCGCCGTGGCCTTGGTCCCGGCCACCTTTTTGCCCTACGGCTTGGTGCGGGTGGGCTGGTGGGTGCTTGGTGTGGGTTCGGTGGTGGGGGGCGTCTGGCTACTCTTGCGCGCTATGGATGCGCTGGCCCCTCCTTACCTGGCCCTTGC
>JACIWY010000617.1 GCA_014360745.1 Chloroflexota bacterium | reverse complement strand
AGGGTAAGCGTCGGCGCAGGCTCTGTGGGCAAAGAAGGCTCGGGCGTGACCACGGTCGGCTGGACCGGCTGGGTGGCCGGAGGGCTTGTGGGAGACGCGGGGACATTCGTCGGGTACAGGATGTCGTCGATATCCCCCAACAACGCGCAGCCGACAGATAGCAAGCTCAGCGCTGCGACGGAGAGAGAAACCAGAATCCAAGTCAGCCCGCGCATCTGCACCATCCTCTTCTCCTGCCTTACGGATGAGGCCAAGGTTTGATCGCGCCCAGTGTACCCTACAGAAAAGCGGCTGTAAAGCGCGAGCGAGGCAAGCAGCTCCGCCTATGCTCAGAAACGCATAAGGGCGGGTAAACGTTCCGCCAATTCATACGGGGCACAAAGGGCCTTATGCGCGCCGGTCGCGTACTCGCCCCTCTGCCTTTTAAAGGGCATTTTCGTTCTTTGGGAAACGATTCTGGTGAGATCGATTCGCTTCTGGTAGTCGCCAGGTCACGCGCCGGATAGCTCTCTCACCAGGTCACGCAAAGCCAAAGCAATATCGACGAGCTTGGCGCTCTCTACAAGCTCTGGAACGTCGCGAGGGGTATGGACGACCTGGGCCAAAAGCTCGTCGGCGTGTTCCGAGGTGATGGCCAGAGCCGGCACGCCGTTTTGCACAAAGATCATATGGTCGCCCTGATACCAAGGCTCTCCTTCGACCAGGCTCTCCCTGCCGGAAAACGCGCCGCGCGCTAAAGCGGCCATTTCGGACGGGCATCCGTACAGGGAATAGGCCGTTCTCCCCCGCCGATAGCCGGCCCCATCTATATTCACCACCAGGGCGATTTCGGCCAGCCGCTCCCGATTGGCGCGGAGATACTCGACCTGCCCCGTTGCCGCGTAATAGTCCTCGCCGTTTAGCGCCACGATCTCCACGCCGAGCCTGCCGGCATAACCGGTCAGCAACTCGGCCAAAAGCAGCAGCACCACCACCCCCGAAGCGTTGTCGATAGCGCCGGGCGTGCCCAACTTGGCGTCGATATGGGCGCAAAAGACGATCCCCTGCCCCATTGCCCCCTTCCGGGCCACCACGTTGCAGGCCCGTGCCGGAATGCGGCGGGCACGGCTGATCAGCGAGACACGATGTCCGGCATAGACCGCCAGCCGCTCCCCCTCTTCGGCGGTCATATAGACCGAAGGGATGTCCACATCGCCATCTTCGATCAAGGGGAAGGGGTAGACGGCGCCTGCCGTTTCAGGATTGCGCGCCGTGGCGGTGACGAGGGCCAGCGGAGCTTGGGCCTCCAACAAGGAGAGGATCTGTCGATGCTCCGGCGAGGTATAGAAGGGAAAATTTTTCGGCACGAGTTGTTCCCGGGCCAACTCGCCCCATAGCAAGAGAACGTGGCCCGCCCCTTTGCCGACCTGTAGATCGGAGAGCGAAGCGGCCAGGCTAAGGGGAGCGGCGACGGAACAGCCAAGGGAATAGGGGCTGGGGAAAACCTCAAAGGAGACTCCGCTTGCCACAAGCTCGGCGTTCTCTCCCGCCCAGTCGGTACATTCGAAGGATGGCAAAGCCGTAGAGAAGCCAAAGGAGGACGTTGTCTCGGCGAAAAAGTCGGTCGCCGCGCGATTTCCTGTGCTGCCGAGGCGGCGGTTGCCTATTTGCCGACACAACCTGTGCAGATAGGCCTCGGCTTGCTCAAGCAGGTGAGCATATGTGACCATAATACCCCCAACATAGGTAGTGCATGGGAGCATGAGGATATCCACCGGGGGCGAGATTAACACGAAAGCGCAATAATGACCAGTCTCGGATAAGGCGAGGGATAACAGGGGAGTTTTCGCCACGTCGTCACCCCGCGTATACTGTGGCCTATAACACAGCCTCCGACGACGGCGCTCGCGGCGGCAACGATCGGGGGGAGCAGAAAGGAGGAGATTGTGAACGCACGGGAACGTTTTCTGGCTTGTATGCGCTTCCAACCAATCGATCGGGCCCGCAATTGGGAGATGGGCTACTGGGCCGGCGCGC
>JACIWY010000616.1 GCA_014360745.1 Chloroflexota bacterium | reverse complement strand
GCGAAACAAAGGGTGGGTGGGGCGGGCCAGTTCCAACAATTGTAGCGAGGTAGCGATGCCAAACACCCGGCCGATAAAGGCAAAAGCTACGAACGTCAAACTAGAGGAGAGAACGGCGTTGCCTACACCGGCGGCCATAAGCTGGAGCAAACCGACAGCATCCAAATCAAAGATGCGCAGGCGAAACCCCAAAATGACGGCCATGTTGGCCAGGGCCATATACAGCGCGGCGCGCACAAATGTGCCGAGATGTTCCATACGCCATACTGCCAGGCCGCCGACGACGCTGCCCGCCAGCGTATACATGGCCAGCTCCACCGACCCGCCGGCGTTGTAGCTCACCATGAAGGCGCTCACGACGGCCACCGCCAGGGCTAATTGTGCATCGACCAGGATGGCAACCAGCATGACGGCAGCGGCGGCGGGAAAGAGATAAGGCAGCAGCGTATGCCCTGGGACCGCCAGATGGCTCAGCACACCGATGATCAGAAGTGTCAGGACGAATAGAACCTCGCGGCGAGGGCGGGATAGCAACAAAGGGTGTGCGCGCACCACGTAAAGGGATAACATCACGACCCAGACGAGGAAAAGCAGCGAGATGCCAAAGGCCTCTTGCAGGTTGATGTCGTTATCGAGCAAATTGAG
This sequence comes from Chloroflexota bacterium, assembly GCA_014360745.1. Lineage (GTDB taxonomy): Bacteria > Chloroflexota > Anaerolineae > UBA1429 > UBA1429 > JACIWY01. The sequence continues at coordinate 1,374 of JACIWY010000616.1, read as the reverse complement.
AGCCTGGAGCTTCTCGTAGGCCAGCTCGGTGACGATCTCGCCTTCGCGCAACACCGATTCTCCCTGGCGGATGGTCGCGTGGACAGGTTGGATCGACTCGCGAGCGCTCCTGCGGCGAGCTGCGGTCTGCTCGGCATCCAGGAAGGTGTTGGGGACGATCATCCCCTGCACCAAGGCCAACACCGCCATGCGCTGGTCTGCGGTGAGGGCGTAAGTGGTCAGCCGTTGCGCCCGGTGCCGGGCGTCGGCCACCTGGTTAGGGCGGATCTCCTCACGCATGATATTGTCGAGCACCCGCGCCGCTTCCTCCACCGCACCCTCCCATTCCTTGTCATCCATCTCCAAGATTTTAAGGATGGCGGACGTGGTCAGGTCTAGGTCGGGGATCTCGCGGATCAGCTCCACTTTGGCATCCTGCGTGGCAAAGGGGTCCAGACGGATAACCTCGACGTACTCGCATACCTTGCGCAAGCGGTCTATTTGTTGCAGGGCGATCTCCATATCAGGGCCGACGTACACATCCGCAACCTTGGCGGCGGCCAGCTCTCGGGCATCTTCTGTCCGGAGATCGCTGATATAGGTGACTTGGCGGGGGGCGCGAATATTACGGGGCGAGACATCGCCTACTTGCACCGAGAGGTGATCAGGGGATCGATACAAGATGTGGGTCGCGCTCCAAGATACCCACAGAAGCAGGGCCAGGAGCAGTGCCCGCAACACCCGTCGCGTCGGGCTCTCCGAAGTGCGATTGGGTCGGGCTGCCTTGCCATTCTCGCCCGAACGACGTCTCATCATCATGGTTTCTAGGGTGCTATTGACCGATGCTGGCAAGGGGGATAAAAAGAACGGCTCACGAGCTCAGGATCTCGCGTGCGATCTGGTTCACTAGGCGGCCGTCCGCTTTGCCCTTAAGCTCGGCCATCGCTTGCCGCATAACGCTGCCCAAAGCGCCCAAACCGGTGGCGCCTTGCTCGGCGACGATCCGCCGAAGCTCTGTTCGAATCTCTTCTTCGGAAAGCTGGCGCGGCAAGTAGGCTTCGAGGACGGCGATCTCGGCTTGGGCCTTGGCCACCAGATCGTCCCGTCGGCCTTGCCGAAAAAGCTCGATCGCTTCGACGCGCTGACGGATCTCTCGGGCGATAAGCTCCATCACCTTGGCGTCATCCGCTTCGCGCTGCATGTCGATTTCGGCGTTCTTGATGGCAGCACGGACCAAACGAATCGTATCTCGGCGCAGGTCATCGTGAGAACGCATGGCCTGCTTCATGTCCTCCATCAGGCGCTCTTTCAGGTCCATGCTTCCTCCTCGATCTTGCTCCTAAGGGGCCCTAAAGCTGGGCCCGGCAAAAAAGGCCGCCTTAATCGGGCGGCCTC
>JACIWY010000615.1 GCA_014360745.1 Chloroflexota bacterium | reverse complement strand
TAAGGAGTGAAAGCGGGGAACTCGGCAGCGCAGGTATCCACCCGCGAGTATACCGGCACGATACCCAAGGCCTTACGGTAAGCACGTACCTCCAGCTCCGACGCCGTAGGCGCCACCAGCCGTGCAATGAGCGAATCGGTGAATCCGGCGCGCTTGAGCTCGCGCATGAGGTGTGCGCCAACACTCCTCAACGACCGCCCGCGGATGGCATCGCGCAATGCGCGCGCCGCGTCCATTTCGCGGATGAACCAGGGGTCATAGCGGGTATATCTCGCGATCTCTTCCACCGACATGCCGGCGTCTAGCGCAGGGATGATATAGAAGATGCGTTCAGGGTTGGGGCGAATCAACCGTCCCACGATCTCCTCACGGCTCGCTTTGGCCGCCGCCTCATCGAACAGGCCATCTCGCCCATCCTCGCGCGAAGCCAGCCCCTTCTGCAACGCTTCCAGGAAGGTCCGCCCAATGGCCATCGCCTCGCCGACCGATTTCATTTGCGTGCCCAGCGTATCGTCGGCTTGGGGAAACTTTTCCATGTTCCAGCGCGGAATCTTGACCACCACATAATCGAGCATCGGCTCGAACGAAGCCGGCGTTTCACGGGTAATATCGTTCGGCAGTTCGTGCAGGCGGTAGCCCACCGCCAGCTTGGCCGCGATCTTGGCGATGGGAAAGCCGGTGGCTTTGCTGGCCAAGGCCGAGCTGCGCGACACACGGGGGTTCATCTCGATGACCAACGTCCGCCCGGTCTCGGGGTGCACAGCAAACTGCACATTCGACCCACCCGTTTCGACCCCCACCCGCTCCATTACGCGGCGGGCCTGATCGCGCAGGATTTCGTACTCTTTATCGGTCAACGTCTGAGCCGGGGCAATGGTGATGCTCTCGCCGGTATGCACACCCATGGGGTCCAGGTTTTCGATCGAGCAGATGACCACAAAGCCGTCATCGGCATCGCGCATCACCTCCAGCTCGAATTCCTTCCAGCCGATGACCGATTCCTCCACCAAGACCTCGCGCACCGGGCTTTGCTCCAGCCCACTGGTCACCATGACATCGAAATCTTGGCGGTTATAGGCGATGCCACTGCCCGTGCCACCCAGGGTAAAAGAGGGGCGGATAATGGCCGGCAGGCCGATCTCTTGTAGCGCCCGTCGCGCCGCTTCCAACGACCGGACCGCAAAGCTCTTGGGCACTTGCAAGCCGATCTCAATCATGGCCTCTTTGAACAGCTCGCGATCCTCGGCCACGGCGATAGAATCGGCTCGAGCGCCGATCAATTCCACTCCATAGCGCTCCAGGATGCCCGCCCGATGCAGATCGGTGGCCAGGTTCAACCCCGTCTGGCCGCCCATCGTGGGCAACAGCGCATCGGGGCGTTCTCTGGCGATGATCCGCTCCAACACGGGCACCGTCAACGGTTCGATATAGATAATATCGGCCGTCTGGGGGTCGGTCATGATCGTTGCGGGGTTCGAATTCACCAGCAGCGTGGCGTACCCCTCCTCCCGCAGTGCTTTGCAGGCCTGAGTGCCCGAATAATCAAACTCGCAGGCCTGCCCGATGACGATAGGCCCTGAGCCTATGACCAATATCTTGTGCAAATCGGTTCGTTTTGGCATCACTCAGACTCGATCCATGGGCTATTCTTATCGAGTTTACAGATTCGGCCGTTTTTGCCAAACGTCCAAGTATCGGCAAGGCAAATCTGCAAAGCCCCCTCTAGTGGGCAAACGCACAAAAACGCGCGGAAGCTCGTATTCTTTCCCCGCGTCTATGGACCCGAAATGTTCGCGGCAGCGTTAATATTCAAGCTCCGGCACCTCGTCCAAATCCAACGCCAAGTCGATATCTTCAGCGAGCCAACCCGAGTCGGGCCCTATATCCTCTTCCGTCGCTCCCTGGCGAGCACACAAGGTGATGTAATTGCAGCGTTGGCACAAGCGCACATCCTCGGTCGGCAAGAACGCTTCCTTAGGCTTGTTAGCGATTTCGTATGCCAGTGCACGCAACCATTGCCCATCTCGCTCATAG
>JACIWY010000614.1 GCA_014360745.1 Chloroflexota bacterium | reverse complement strand
GCCTATATAGGGCCGCGCGATGCCTGTCAGATCATCCTAGAGGGCTTGCGTCGGCTTGAATATCGAGGCTATGATTCGGCCGGTGTGGCCATCCTGGATGGTGGCCGCATTCAGCGCCAGCGCTCGGTGGGCAAACTGAGCAACCTGGATGCGGTGCTTTGCGAACAACCCTTATCGGGCCATCTCGGCATGGGGCACACCCGCTGGGCCACCCATGGCGGGATCAGCGAGGCCAATGCCCATCCCCATACCGATGCCGATGGCACCATCGTCGTCATCCAGAACGGCATCGTCGAGAACTACCGCCGCCTGAAGCAAAGGCTGCTCGATGAGGGCGTGCGTTTTGCCTCTCAGACCGACACCGAAGTCATCGCCCACCTCATCTCGCGCTACTATCGGCACGGAGAACTCCCCCTGGTGGAAGCGGTGCGCTGCGCCTTGCGCGAGCTGCAGGGCCCCAGCGCCATCGTGGTCATGAGCCAGCTCGAGCCGGATCGGCTGGTGGCCGCCCGCCTGGGCAACGCCGGCGGCGTGGTGCTGGGCGTCGGCGAGGGCGAGATGCTGATCGCCTCCGACATGCCCGCCATTCTGGATCACACCCGGCGGATGATCTTTCTCGAAGACCGCGAGTTGGCCGTCGTCACCGCCGAGGGGGCCGAGTTCAGCGATCTCGACGGCAACCCCGTGGTCAAGACGTGCACGACCGTCTCCTGGAACCCGGTGTTGGTGGCCAAAGAGGGCTACAAACATTTTATGCTCAAGGAAATCTATGAGCAGCCCCGTTCGGTCACCGATGCCATCCGCGGCCGTGTGGATCTCGATCAGGGCCTGGTGCTCCTCCCCGACCTGGACGGCCTGCGGCCCGTGTTGCCCCATCTGCGTCGGCTCCATGCCGTGGCCTGCGGCACGGCATGGCATGCCTGTTTGCTGGCCAAGTTCATCATCGAAGACTTGGCCCGCCTGCCGGTCGAGGTGGACTATGGTTCCGAGTTTCGTTATCGCGACCCCCTGCTGGAGCCGGGCAGCGTGGTGTTGGTCATCACCCAATCGGGCGAGACAGTGGACACCCTGGCGGCCATGGAGGCCGCCCGTGAGCGGGGGATGCAATCGATCGCCTTGGTCAACGTGATCGGCAGCCAGGCCGCCCGCCTGGCCGATGGCGTCGTCTATCTGAACGCCGGCCCCGAGATCGGCGTGGCCTCTACCAAGGCGTTTACCTCCCAGATCGTCGCCTCCTATCTGCTGGCCATTTATCTGGCCCAGGCGCGCAATACCCTGAGCGCCGAACGACGCCAAGAGTTGTTGCAAGACCTGGCCGAGCTGCCCAACCTGGTGGGCGAGGTGTTGCCCGATCGCGACGAGGAAGGCGAGGACTCTATCCCTGCCATTGCCAGGCGCTATATGCATTGCCAAAACTTTCTCTACCTTGGGCGGGGCATTCACTATCCCATCGCCCTCGAAGGGGCGCTAAAGCTCAAGGAGGTCTCGTATATCCACGCCGAGGGCTATCCGGCAGGGGAGATGAAACACGGGCCCATCGCTCTCATCGATGAGACGATGCCGGTGGTGGCCATCGCCCCCCGCGACAAGGTGCGCGACAAGATGCTCAGCAACATAGAACAGGTCAAAGCGCGTGGCGGCCGCGTCATCGCCGTGGCCACCCGCGGCGACCATGAAGTGGCCGAAAAGGCCGACGATGTGATCTGGATCCCGCCGGCCTCGCGCTATTTGACGCCGGTGTTGGCCGTCATCCCATTGCAATTGCTAGCCTATCATATCGCCGTATTGCGCGGTTGCGACGTCGACCAACCCCGCAACCTGGCCAAAAGTGTGACGGTGGAATGAGCGAGCGTCGATGAGGTTGTGCTAAAAGGGAGTAGGAGGTTCTATGATCGCTCAGGAAGGAAAACGTCCCAAAGTGGTGGCTTTTGCCGGGACTCAGGGCTTGGCCATGTTGCTATCCGCCTACAAAGGGGAGCCCTGGGATACGGTGGGGGTGGTGCCGCCGGCCAATGCCGGGGCTGCCTTTGCCCAA
>JACIWY010000613.1 GCA_014360745.1 Chloroflexota bacterium | reverse complement strand
CGGCCTGTTTCTAGCTCTACCTGGCGTACCGACGAACGCCCATAGAGGCCGGTGCTCTCGTAAAGCAAGCCATCCAGGTAAACCAGGCCTTGGGTGAATGCCTCCGGATCATGGGGATATTGGCGCACGACGCGATAAGTATAAAGCGGCGTAGCCGGTCGGGTGGCACGGACGGCGACCTGAGGCAACCACACCGTTAAAGAGGGCGAGAAGGGCGCAGGCGAGGGGAGAACGGTCGGCGCCGGGAGCGTCTCTGCCGAGGGGGCAATGAGCGAGAAAGGCCGGTTAGGCGAGCTAGACCGGGGTAAACGAGGGCTTAAAGAGCAGCGCACCAGCGCCCCATTTAATACCAAAAGGGCCACGATGCCCACCAAGCTGCGGCGGAACGAGGCACGGCGTCCTCTCTCCTGACCCGGCATGTTCACAGCAGCCCTTTTCCCCTCAAGAGGCGCTCCGACAGCCCTCGGCGCGATGGCTGACGGTTCACTCACAGGGCCACAACTCGGCCAAGGCCTCTTGCTGCCCGATCAGCTCCAGCCGGCCTTGCAACGCCACCAGCACCGCCCCACCCGAGACGCCGGCCAGATCGCGCAACTCCGAGATCTCGATGCGTAGCTTTTCCCGCACTTGGGGCAACGCTTCGCGCATCACCACCTCACGAGCCACATCGACGCCTCGCGGCCAATTGAACACGATACCTCCGCCGAGCACGATCAGGCGCGGGTTAAGCAGGTTCACCAGGCTGGTCAACCCCAAACCCAGGTAGGTAAAGGCCTCCTCCAAAGCCCGATTGGCCCCGTCGTGGCCAAAGCTAGCTTGCTCGATCAATAAACGGGCGCCGCCGAAACGCGAACCGAGCATAAAGCGCTCGCGCGCGTCGAATACCTTTTCGGCCACTGCCGAGAGCGCCTTGCCCGAGCAATACATCTCCAGGCAACCATGGGCGCCACAAGTGCAGGGCAAACCGTTGGCCACGATAATCGTGTGCCCAAACTCGGCGGCCGCGCCATCGGCCCCCTCATAGAGCTTGCCGTCGAGAATGAGGCCGCTGCCCAGCCCGGAACCGACGAACACAACGGCCATATCTCTTACACCACGCCCGGCACCGCATACATATTCGCCCAGGCAAATCAAGTTGGTGTTGTTGTCCAGATAGACGGGAACTCCCAAGCGCGCTGCCGTATCCGCCGCCAATGGCACGCCATCGAGGACGTGCAAGTTCGGGCAGGTCAACACCGCCCCTTCGGCGCGGTCAACGACGCCGGGCACGCCGACCCCTACCCCTACTATTTTATCGAGCTCCAAATCTTGTTCGGCCATGAAGCGGGTCACCGCTTCGTATAGAACCGCGGAAGGCGCGCGATGGCCGGTGAACAGGTAGTCGCTCATCACTCGCTGATGGGCCAGAATCCGATGCTCGCGCAGGTCCATCACGGCCAGCGTGGTGCGAGTAGCGCCGATGTCCACACCGAATGCGTAGCTCATGGGTCTCTCCTTGCCTTGGATTGATGGCTGCTGTGCGTGTTCATCGTCAGCGGAGCGTGGCTCTCTGCTGGCAAGGGTCACTCGACATTCTCATCCATCTGCCCTCGGCCGGGCAGATGGAGCTTCTTACGAATCTCTAAAATCTCGGGCTCTGTCAGGGGCTCCTTTCGCCGCCAGGTGAAATAGGGGCAATCTTGCCCCATTACACCGCTCTCGCCCCACATATAGGGCGAAAAGATCAGGCATCCCAACCCACTATAGAACACACAATTGGGGCAGGTATGTAGGTGATATTTGCACTGCGCACAGCGCGCGCTGCGTTCCGGCACGCCATCGGGCGCAGGAGTTCCGCAGTGGTAACAGCGCGGCCGACCCGGCTCAAGCAGCGTCTCAAACGAGACATCCTCATCGAACGACCAATCATCAGAGCCCATAAGCGGTTTCCTTGGGGCCATAAAGACACGATACACTCCCGAGTATACACCCTTGGCGGCGACTGTTCAATTTGCACGATATCATCTCTACGGATTTCGGCATCGTCAACCGAAATA
>JACIWY010000612.1 GCA_014360745.1 Chloroflexota bacterium | reverse complement strand
ATCTCCTTATAATGTGCGTTTTGCTTCCTACAAGGGAGCAATTCGCAACGATAGACTTGCGATCATGTAGGGTTCTTATCCGCTAAGCGGGTCAATATCGGCTCACGCTATCGCCTTGCGGTCAACGGGCGAGGTTTGCGAGGCGGGCCCCCTAACCCTGGCTACCGCCTGCCCAAGGCGGTGGGGTCTTATTGAGAGGGGGCCCGCCCAAGTAGCGGCAGCTCCAGACTATCGAGGAGGGCCTGGAAGCTGGCCTCGATGATATTGACCGAGCAACCCACCGTCGTCCAGGAGCGCACGCCGTCGCTGGCGTCGATAAGCACACGGGTCAGGGCTGCGGTGGCCGATTGCGGATCGATGATGCGCACTTTGTAATCGGTCAGATGGACCGGTTCCAATTGAGGATAAAAGGGCAAGAGCGCCTTGCGCATGGCCCTATCCAAGGCATGCACCGGGCCATCCCCCTCGGCGGCTGTGTGCATGATGACGCCGTTCACTCGCGCCTTGACCGTGGCCTCGGCGAGGATATCCTTGTCAGAACGCTTTTCGACCAATACTAAAAAATCAAGCATCTCGAACGGGGGGACGTAATCGGGTCGGGAGCGGCGGATGAGCAGCTCGAACGAACCCTCTGCCCCCTCATATTGAAAACCCTGGCTCTCCAGCTCTTTGACGCGCTCGGAGAGGGCCTGGATCTCGTCGGCGTTCAATTCCACTTGCAGATGGAGCTCGCGCAGCTTGTGGGCGATGTTGCTGCGCCCCGATAACTCGGAGATGAGCACACGCATGTCATTGCCCACCAACGCCGGGTCGATATGCTGATAGCTGCCCTTGTTTTTGAGCATGGCGCTCACGTGCAGCCCCGCTTTGTGAGCGAAAGCGCTGTGCCCGACATAGGGCGCATGGTCATCGGGCCGCAAATTGGCGATCTCGCTGATGAAACGCGAAGCATCGGTAAGAATGGTGAGGTCGCCGTTGGCCAGGGCCCGATAGCCCATTTTAAGCTGCAAGTTGGGGATGACGGTGCACAAATCGGCGTTGCCGCAACGCTCGCCATAGCCGTTCATGGTGCCCTGCACATGGGTGGCCCCTGCCTGCACGGCCATCAACGTATTGGCCACGGCCACGCCGGCGTCATCGTGCGCATGGATGCCCAAGGTTACCCCGGGCAAGGCGCGGCGCACGTCGGCAACGATTTGCGACACCTCAAAGGGCAGTGAACCGCCGTTGGTGTCACAAAGCACCACACAATCTGCGCCCGCCTCGACGGCGACGCGCGCCGTCTCGAAGGCGTAATCGGCATCCAGTTTATAACCATCGAAAAAGTGTTCGGCGTCGAACAGCACTTCCAGCCCATGATCCTTCAGATACGCCACCGACTCGCGGATCATGGCCAGGTTCTCCTCCAGGGTGGTGCGGAGCACCTCGGTAACGTGCATACGCGAAGACTTGCCCACGATCACAACCACCGGTGTGCCGGCGGCGATCAGGGCTTGGATATTGGCGTCCTGGCTCACTGCGATGCCGGCGCGGCGCGTATTGCCAAAAGCAGCTATCTTGGCGTGTTGTAATGCCAAGGTGCGCACGCGATCAAAGAATTCGGCATCCTTGGGGTTGGAGCCGGGATAACCGCCTTCGATATAAGCCACGCCCAGCTCGTCCAATTTGAGGGCGATGCGCAGCTTGTCTTTGACGGAAAAAGAGATCCCTTCCCGCTGCGCGCCATCGCGGAGCGTCGTGTCGAGGACAGATACATGAGTCGGCATAAGCTGTGGTCTTTTTCCTTCTAGGATCCGATAATACGCAAGCGGGCCTGGCACAAGCCCGCTTGCGCTTGCGCCTTATTTGGCTTCGAGCCAGGGCATCATGGCGCGCAATTTGCGCCCTACCTGCTCGATGAGCAAATTCTGCTCGCGTTTGCGAATAAGGTTAAAGCTCGGCCGGCCGGCCTGGTTCTCCAACAGCCACTCGCGGGCGTAGGTGCCATCCTGGATGTCGGCCAGGAGCTTTTTCATCACCTTACGGGTCTCTTCGGTGACGATC
>JACIWY010000611.1 GCA_014360745.1 Chloroflexota bacterium | reverse complement strand
CACGATCGATTCCTGCGACCCGCAGACGGGGGAGTGCCAACACGAGCCGAAGGACTGCGACGACGGGGACCTCTGCACGATCGATTCCTGCGACCCGCAGACGGGGGAGTGCGTGCACACGCCGGGGAGTTGCGACGACGGGGACCTCTGCACGATCGATTCCTGTGACCCGCAGACGGGGGAGTGCATACACACGCCGGTGAGTTGCGACGACGGGGACCTCTGCACGATCGATTCCTGCGACCCACAGACGGGGGAGTGCGTGCACACGCCGGTGAGTTGCGACGACGGGGACCCGTGCACCATTGACACCTGCGACCCGGCTACAGGCTGTGTGTACACGCCCGTTTGTCGGCCCACGGCCATTGCCCCGGACTATCACGTCTGCGAGGACACGGTCACCCTCCAAGAGCTTAAAGAGCTGTTGCTCGCCGAGGGAGCCGGCTGCGAGGGGGATTGCGGGCTGAGCCCCGTGATCGACCTCAGCCAGGTCGACGTGAACACCGTCGGCGCCTATCCGTATACCGTGAGTTGTGGGGATCAAGTTTGTGGCGATGAGGCCGCAGGCACGATCTTTATCGATTTCTGCGGCAGGTTTGGCGAACCGGAGGTTACGGTGACGCCCGGCCTTTCGGAATTGTGCCCCGGCTTCTGGCAGGGGTATACCATCCGGATCCAAAATGTCGGCGATTTGCCCCTGACGGGAGTGCTCGTCACTGATATCTTGCCCGACGTGCCTTTCTCCATCGGAGATGTCGGCGCCGGTCATTATGACGGTTTGCGTACGATCACCTGGGAGATCGGCCTCCTCGGACCGGGCCAAGTCGCCCTGCTCCAATTCCAGATCCGCCTGTGGTCAAGCGTGCCGCCCGGCACCGTCGTGGTCAATTGTGTGGCGGTCTCCTCCGATCAAGGGGCGAGCGATAGCGCTTGTGCTGAAGTGGCCGTGCTCGATTGTCGCGCGCCGACGCCGACCCCGTTGCCGCAATTGCCCTGCCCTGTGTGCCCGGATTGGGTGGTGTTCCAATCGAACCGGCAGGGCGACAACAACAATATCTTTCGCATGGACTATGACGGCGGCAATGTGGTACAGCTGACGAACAACCCGGCGGAGGATGTCTCGCCCACCTGGAGCTTTGACGGTTCGCGCATCGCCTTTGCCACGAACCGCGACGGCGATTGGGAGATCTATCGTATGGACGAGAACGGCGGCGGCCAGACGAACGTCACCAAGCGGCCGTTGGCCGTGGATGGGCGTTCGCCCTCCAACGATCTGGCGCCCTCGTGGAATTGCGAGTGGATCGCCTTCCAGAGCGATCGCGATGGCAACTGGGAGATCTACAAGACCGATCCCGCGGGCGCGACCCAGATCCGCCTGACCAATCACCCGGCGATGGATCAGGCGCCGGCCTGGTCGCCGGACGGCAACTGGATCGCTTTCCAAAGCAACCGCGACGGCAACTGGGAAATCTATATCATGTACAAGGACGGCGGCAATCTGCGCCGCGTCACGAACCATCCGGCGGCCGATCGCAACCCGACCTGGTCGTGGGATGGCGCCTGGCTGGCCTTTAATTCGGACCGCGAAGGGCAAGAGGATGTCTTTAAGGTCAACTTGCAAACGCTCGATGTGGTTCGTCTGACCGACAGCCCCGCGCGAGACAGCGATCCGGCCTGGATGCCATATTGTGACTATATCTTTTTCCAGACCGATCGCGACCAGAATTATGAGATCTATCGCATGGACTATGAGGGGCTGGTGGAAGAGAATATCTCTCGCGAGCCCGAATGGGTGGACGTGCTGGATGTCGTGCCCGGCTTTGGCCCGGCCGTGGATGCGGTGTTTGATTCCATCGTGCTCGGTAGGGGAGTGGCGATCCCCTACCGTGTAGTGCTCAATGATCTAGGTTGGGGCGTGCCCGGTGTCAGCGTGCAGATCACTGCACAGCCGGCCAACGGCACGGTGACCATCGATGGTGAAGGCAATGTCACCTATACGCCTCGTGCGGGATTCTATGGCACCGACTCGTTCAAGTACGCCTTGGT
>JACIWY010000610.1 GCA_014360745.1 Chloroflexota bacterium | reverse complement strand
GGGATCGAATTTGAGCGCCGTAAAGCCGCGCTCCACCATGGCCCGGGCCAATTCGGCGTGCTGTTCCGGCGTCCTGGCCCCTCCATACCAGCCGTTGGCATAGACACGGATCCTATCCCGGCAGGGGCCGCCCAGCAAGTTGTATACCGGTTGCCCCACGGCCTTGCCGACGATGTCCCACATGGCTTGTTCGATACCACTCAGGGCGCAGTACAGATCCATCGCTCCACGGCGCCCGGCGAAATCGTCGTACACCATGCGGCAGAAATGCTTGATGGCAAAGGGATCGCGCCCCACAAGATAGCGCGCCAGGTCGTGGGCATGCCGCTCGATGTTGCGATCGCGGTCGAGCTGGGTGTAGCATTCGCCCCAGCCGACGAGCCCCTCATCGGTCTCTAGCTTGATAAAGAGCCAGTTCTTGCCGCCGATCATCCCCTCGCGATGCCCACTGGGGTTGATGAGAAAAGTCTTGAGCGCCGTGATCTTCATAAGATTCTCCTCAGGGTAGCCTTTTTGTCTCGCTCAGGGCCGACCAAACGCCTCGATAGCCTCGGCGATGGCCGGCAGGCTCGTTCGCCATACGTCCAAAGGCACGTTTTCCGAGATCTGGATCTGCAAGCGGCCAGTGTGCCCGGCAGCGGCCAGAATGGCCTCGGCCTCCGCGCGCACCCTTTCCGTCGGCTGTAAATGGACGGAGGAGGGAAAGTTCACGAAAAGGCGCATCTCGGGCCACAAGGCCACCGCTTGGGCCACGGTGGTGTCGTTGTCGGGCGCGGGCGCGAAGGAATCCAGCCCCCGCACCCGAGATTCGGCGATGGCCTGCCACAACGGCTTGAGGTCGCCGTCCATATGTACGAACACCGGTCGCTCGCCCAACATATCGGCCAACTCGTTGTAAAGCGGCACACAGTATTCGCGAAAGCGCTTGGGGCCGATGGCCGGCGCCGTGATGTTATCGGGGAAATCGATAAAGGGCGCAGGCGAGCGAGCCGCCAGCTCAAAGATGCGCCGCGCCCGTTGCCTCAACAGCTCGATGGTGTGCGCCACGCGATCGGGATAATCGGCAAAATGATACCCCAATGTGTCCAAGCCCACCCATTGCACCCAGAGTTGTTGATAGGGGGTGCGTTCGACGGCCACCAGCGGCGTGCCGTCCTCGCCGAGCTCGGCTTGATCGCGGTAATAGCGCTCGTAATCCTCCAAGACGACGGAATCCTGGAGGTAGGCCCAAAAAACCTCGTAATCCTGCGGCTCCTGGATATAGTGTTTGCGGATGGAGCTGCTCTCGTAGGCGGTCTCAAACGCGCGCTCCTCATAGATGGAACCGATCGGCGTATACAACGTGTTGCGTTGCCAACGCCTTCCGCCCACCCAATAATCCTTCGTTTCAAAGCGGCAATGGGGATGCTCCTCGCGATGAATACGCGACCAACGCAGCAGGCCGATGCGCTCTCGACCCAAGTGGCGCCGCACGTCTTCGACGGGCAGGATGCCCTCATAGATTACCAGGGGCACGCGGTCATGTTCTCGCCCCTGAACGACAGCCAGAATGCGGTTACGCATGGTCATCCGCGTCATGTGGCAGCTCCTACTGAGGAATAGATCTTGCCGGCGCCCGCGTATGTATGCGCCATCGTTGAAAACTTGTCAAGAAGCGGATCGAGCAGATGCCCGAAAGAAGTCCTGTCATTTGACATTGCGCCGAGCGATATTTATAATAACTAGGTTCAGAATCTATATGCCTATGTGGGCTTTTTATCCCAAAAGAGATGAGGGGAGTCGGTGTGACGAGAGTTACGGTCGAGCAAGGAGAATCCTTTGAGAGCGTCCTACGCCGCTTTAAAAAAGCTGTGCAGGAGGATCGTATCCTTTCCGAGGTGCGCCGCCGTCGCTTCTATGAGAAGCCGAGCCAACAGCGCAAGCGCAAAAAGGCGGCCAAGATGCGCAAGAGCCGACGGACGACCTATAAAGACTTGATGCGCAAGTATTAGCACAGGAGGCCGCCCGATTAAGGCGGCCTTTTTTGCCGGGCCCAGCTTTAGGGCCCCTT
>JACIWY010000061.1 GCA_014360745.1 Chloroflexota bacterium | reverse complement strand
CTTGGCCTCGGGGTTATAGAGCGCCACCAGCAGTTCCACCGCCTTGAGCCCATCGTGATGACAGCGAAAGGTTTGGCCGATGGAGTATGCGGGGCTGAGGGGAGGCGTGGCCTCCTCCAGCCGCTCTTGGGCCACATCGCGCTCTTCATGGGTCGGCCTTTGGCTCAGCCCCCAGGCCCCGGCCACGGCTACAACGGCCAGGAGCAGCGCGTAACGCACCCATCCCCCGTGCATCCTGCCCCCTATTTGGCCTTTTGTTGTAGCTCGTACAGCTTGTTCAGCGCCTCCAGCGGGGACATGGTGCTCACGTCCAGCGCGCGCAGCTCGTCCACCACCGGATGGCTGGCCTGAAAAAGGGGCAGCTGTTTGACCTTGATGATCTTTTGCCCCGTGCCCACCGGCACCCGCTGGGCGGCGCTCTCCAACTCCTTGAGCAGCTCCTCGGCGCGATGGATCACGGCAGAAGGCAGGCCGGCCATCTGGGCGACGTGGATGCCATAGCTGCGATCGGCGCCGCCGGGCACGATGCGATGGGTAAAGACGATCTTGGCCCCCTGTGAGACCACCGCCACGTTGTAATTACGCACCCGTGGCAAAAACCCCTCCAGTTCGGTCAGTTCATGATAATGAGTGGCGAACAGCGTCTTGGCCCCCAAGCGAGGGTGATTATGCACAAACTCCACCGCTGCCCAGGCGATCGAGATGCCGTCGTAAGTGCTGGTGCCCCGGCCAATCTCATCCAAGATGAGCAGGCTGCGCGGCGTGGCATGATTCAAGATATTGGCCAGTTCCACCATCTCCACCATGAAGGTGCTTTGGCCAGCGGCGATCTCGTCCTGGGCGCCCACTCGAGCAAAGATGCGATCTACCAGGCCGATGTGCGCCCTATCAGCTGGCACAAAAGAGCCGATCTGGGCCATCAAGGTGATCAAAGCCACCTGGCGCAAATAAGTGGACTTGCCGCTCATATTAGGGCCGGTGATGACGTGAATCGCTTCCTCGGCGCTGAGATAGGTATCGTTGGGCACAAAGAGTTTATCCGTCAGGGTACGCTCCACCACGGGGTGGCGGCCGGCAACGATCTCGATGCGGGGCACGGTCGTCTTGCCCTCGACAACGGTCTCATCGCTCAACTCGGGCCGCACATAATTGTAGGCCGCCGCCACCTCCGCCAGCGACAAAAAGACATCGAGGTGGGCCACGGCACGGGCCGTCGCGCGCAGCGCATCGGCGTGCAAGGCCACCTCATCCAACAACTCGGCAAAGAGGCGCGCCTCCAGTTCCTGACTGCGCTCCTCGGCGTGCAAAATCAACGCTTCGCGCTCCTTCAGTTCGGGAGTGATATAGCGCTCGGCATTGACCAACGTTTGCTTGCGGATATACTCCTCCGGCACCTGATCGAGGTTGGCCTTGGTCACCTCCAAATAGTAGCCAAAGACCTTGTTAAAGCCGACCTTGAGACTTTTAATGCCCGTGCGTTCGCGCTCCGCCCGCTCCAAGCCGGCTACCCACCGTTTGGCCTCGGCCACCGAGGCCTCGATGCCATCCAACTCGGCGGAATAACCCCGGCGGATGACCCCACCGTTGGTCAGCGTCGCCGGAGGGTCGTCCACAAGGGCGTGATCGATGAGATCGACTAGCTCGGGCAGGGGCGTCAGCTCGGCACCGTCCAAGGGGTAGACTTCTGCATCGGGGACCTTGGTGTGGGCGAGCATCTGGGCCACGCGCTCGCGCAGCCCGGCAACGCGCATCAGTGCCGTGCGGATGCCGATCAGGTCGCGCGGGCCCGCCACGCGCTGGACGACGCGGTTGGTCAGGCGCTCCAGATCGCCAAAGCCACGCAACAAGTCGCGCAGCGCCGTGCGAGCTGCCACGTCGCGATAGCAAACATCCACAGCCGTGAGCCGCTCCTCCAGCGCCACGATATCCAACAACGGTTGGGTGATCCAGCGGCGCAGCAAACGCCCGCCCATAGGGGTGAGAGTCTCGTCCAACACCCACAAAAGCGACCCCTTGAAGTTGCGGTCGCGGAGCGTCTCGGTGAGCTCCAGATTGCGCCGCGTGGCTACATCCAGCGTCATGAACGAATCGGTGGAGTAGGTGGCCAGCGTATCAAGCTGGCTCAATGCATCCGCTTGATGCTGGCCCAAATATTGCACGAGGACCCCGGCAGCACGGATGGCCAACGGCTTGTCTTCGCAACCATAGCCGGCCAGAGAGGTGACGTCGAAATGCTGCAAAAGCGCCTGGCGACAGGTGCCCAATTCAAAGCGCCAATCCTCATAAAGGGCCAACGACGCGCCTAACTCGGCGAATTGGGGGTAACGTCGGGCCGCCTCGGCGATGCGGGTCTCCGGTGGGCCGATGTGCGCCGAGCCGCCATCGCTCAGGACGATCTCCGCCGGGGCCAGACGGTCCAATTCGCGCAACGCCGCCGCCCGAGGGCGAGGGTCGTCGATCTGGGTTGTGGCGAACTCGCCCGTGGTAATGTCGGCATAGGCGATGCCGACCCCCTTCTCCTCCAAGACGACGGTGGCCAAATAGTTATTGCGTTTCTCGCTCAGCAACGCCGGCTCGACCACGGTGCCCGGCGTGATCACGCGCACTACGTCGCGCGGCATCAAGCCCTTGATCGGCTCGCTGCTCATCTGTTCACAGATGGCCACCTTGTGGCCTTTGGCGATCAAATCGGCAATATAACTTTCGGCGGCGTGATGGGGCACGCCGGCCATGGGCACGCGCTGCCCTTTGCCCATGTTGCGCGAGGTCAGCACCACATTGAGCTCCTCGGCCACGATCTCGGCGTCGTGATCAAAGGTCTCGTAAAAATCGCCCAGGCGGAAAAAAAGGATGGCGTCGGGGTAACGCCTCTTGATGTGCAGATATTGACGACGGATAGGTGTCACCGAGGTGGTGGGCATGTCATCCTCGTTGGAACCGGGCTAACAGCCCGTCGGGGTCAGCCGGCAGCCATGTTGCAACTCGACGGACGGCTTCCAGCCCGGGCGCAGCGGCCCGGCCCACCGCTGTGTAAAAAGCGTTTCGCCAGCGGCGATCGGGCAGATATTTTTGCGCCCAGGCGCTGCCATAGCCAAGCCCCGATGCCCGTTGCAACAGCGTGTGCCCGTAAAGCAGGTCGGCGCCGGCCAAAAAGGTTTCGCGATAGGGGCGCAATGGCTCGGCCTCGAAATCATCTAGGATGCGCTGCCCCGGCTTGTTCATTTCGGTGCCCACGATCACCGGCAGGGCCAGATCGTGGGCCAGGGCCAACGCCTGATGTAGCCGTTGCACCTTGGCAGCCCGCTCAGCAGGGTTGGCCAAGTTCCAGTTACGATCGGGGATGACCGTCAACGCAACCATGCCCTTGCCCAGCAAGAACGTCAGCAGTTCCTCCAGATGGGCCTCGCCTTCGTTCATCCCATCGAGAAAGGCGTAGCTGGGCAGAGCGCCGCAGGCCAGGATAGCCCGATTGACCTCCTCCAGCGGCGGAAAGGTCTCCGGGCCCGGCTGCGCATAGCCGACGCCGCCGCGCTTCATCAGTTTGGCGCGAATGGCATCATGGGGAAAAGGCTCCTCGCCCAAAAAGGCGTCTACCGCTTCCGGGGAGGTGCCCAGCTTTTCAGCCCAGAAGCGCAACAGGGCCGCACGCTCAGGGTAACGCCTTCGTGCGGCCGCGTCATAGGCCACCAGGATATGTCGTTCGGTGGCGTTCCCCGAGGGGGTCAGCGGCAGCACATCGCGCTCGTAATCGATGCTCACCGGGGCCAAGTAGGCATTGATACGCGCCACCATGTCGCGATTGCGCGCAGCCGCCCGCTCGCGCATATCGACCAACACGGGGACAGCGTCGGGCGTTGGCTTTGAGGAAACGAAACCGGCGCCGACATAGTAAAGCACCCCTGGCTCGCCCGGCGAGTTGAACTCCCATTGCGAATATTCGGGCAAGAACACCCGCGTCTCCAAACCCGCCGCGCCTCGCACGCCGACTCGGTCGCAGGCGGCGAGCATCTCGTCCACGCCATCGAGCACGTCGAAATCGACGCTGCCCACGGCGTGCCAACCCTCCTCGCGCGCCAGCCAGGCCAACGAGGTGGGCGAATGGCCGTAACCGTTGTAGGAAAAAATGGTATGACAGTGCATATTGACCACCGGCCGCTCAGGGCGGCAGGTGATCTCGCCGGCCTCGCAGGCCGCGATCAATTCGCCCAGCGCGCGGCTGCGCACCCGGGGGTCGAGATCCTTCAAGCGTTCGCGGGCCTCCACAAGGGCCATGCGCTCTCCTCTCCGGATTGAATACATTATAACTATAATGCGGCAGGACGATGGGGGCAAACGGCCTTGCTGCAGGGCAAACGCATCCTCAAGCGGGGCGCGGGGCTCTGCCTCGCCAGACCGACGGACGAGGACGTCCGCGCTCCGGTCAGGCACCCAATCGCTCATCTCTCGAAGGGTTCCCTTGGTCCTCAGAGCCGGTTTCGGAGAGGGTGTGTCTGCCCTGTCTTGTCCTCGCCCCGCTCGGCGTAAATGCCCGGCCGAGATAATTATTTCTATACCTCCTCGTAACCTTCTATTGACCCCGCTTTGCTATACTGAAGGAGGACGACAAGGGGGGTGGCTTGTTTCCCGGTCGGGAATGGAGGTGATGAAATGAGAGCAAGGAAGCTTTGCACAGAGGTGATGCTGCTCGTTCTCTGTGTTGCTCTATTGATTTCGCTAGGTGGGCCCTCGCTGTTGGTAGCCTTCGCCCAGGAACCTCCTCCTCCACCTGGCTGCATCGGCGGGGTGCAACCCGGCGGCGCTCATTATTGGATTTGCATGCCCCCGCCAGAGATGTGGAACGGCGATCTGGTCGTCTTTGCCCATGGGTATGTGGATGCGCGGCAGCCGGTGAGCATCCCCGTGGGCCAGCTTGTGCTCCCAGACGGCACATCGATCCCGGAGCTCGTCACCGGGCTCGGTTTTGCCTTTGCTGTCAGCAGCTATCGCGTCAACGGCTTGGCCATTGTCGAGGGGCAGCAGGATCTGGTCGAGTTGGTGGGCATCTTTACCGAGAAGTACGGCCTCCCAGGCCATGTCTACCTGCTCGGCGCTTCTGAAGGCGGGCTGATCACAGCCCTGGCCGTCGAGGAGCATGCCGACGTCTTTGACGGCGGGCTGGCCGTCTGCGGGCCGGTGGGAGATTTCAGACGGCAGATCAACTATTTCGGCGATGTGCGCGTCGTGTTCGACTACTTTTTCCCAGGGATCATCCCGGGGAGCGCCATCGAGATCCCGGCCGACGTGGTTGACAATTGGGAGAGCGTGTATGTGCCGGCGGTGACCGCCGCGTTGCTCGCCGATCCTCACGCGACGGATCAATTGTTGCGGGTCACCAAGGTGGCCGTCGATCCCGCCCATCCTGAGACCCGCATCGAAGCGATCGTTGGCGTCCTAGCCTACAATGTCTTGGGAACAAACGACGCCAAGGAAAAACTAGGCGGGCAGCCTTTTGACAACTGGCGGCGTTGGTACAGTGGCTCGGATAACGACCGGAAGCTGAACAGAAAAGTCGCGCGCTACAAGGCGGATCCGGCCGCGCTGGCGGCCATCGAAGCCGATTATCAGACATCCGGCGACCTGGGTGGCCCGCTGGTGACGATGCACAACCTGCATGATCCGATCGTTCCCTACTGGCACGAACCCCTCTATCGGCTCAAAATCTGGGGCCAGGAGAAGTGGGCGCTGCACAACAACATCCCCCTTCTCCGCTATGGGCATTGCAATGTGGGCAAGTTGCAGGCGCTGGCCGCCTTTGGGCTGCTGGTCTACAAGGTAAGCAGCAGTGACCTGGACGGCCTGGCCAACGTCCTGCCCGAACGTAGCCAACAGGATGCATATCACCGCCTCCTGCAGAAACGGATAGAGTCTGTGCGTGAGTAAATTTACAGTTCGCCATCCCGTTGCCGGGCCCGGCTGGGCGTGACACTCAGCCGGGTCTTTTTTCGTTGGAAATGCGCAAGCCGAGCTTTAGCATTCCCGGCTCCGCGAGAGTTTACTTGTTGCCCCCCTTGCGTTATACTCACCTAGCCCATCGAACCACGAGGGTAGAACTACCGATGTCCTATCAATCCTCAACAGGAGGCCCCTTTGTGATGAGGCATATCTTTGAGCCGGCTCTCTATTACAACGCCTTTGGCCCCTACGAGCCCGTGCTGCGCGTGGCCAGCGGTGACACGATCGTGACCAAGACGCTGGACGCGCGCGGCTACGATCAACAGGAGCAAAAGGTGGCCGAGCGCGGCAACCCGCTCACCGGCCCCTTCTTTGTGGAGGGAGCGGAGCCGGGCGATACGCTCCAAGTGACCATCGACAAGGCCTATCCCAACCGCGAGTTCGGTTGGACGCGCACGGTGATAGCCGCGCACGTCGTCGACCCGCCCTACGTGCCCGAGATACAGAGCGACGTAGAGCTGGCGCGCTGGCGCCTCGACCTGCAGGGCGGTACGGCCACATTGATCGAGCCGGAGACGCGCCTGACCGGCACGACGATGCCGATCGAGCCCATGCTGGGCTGCCTGGGAGTAGCTCCCTCGCGGCATCAGGCCATCTCCTCGGCCACCTCGGGGCCACACGGCGGCAACATGGATTATCGCGGTTTGCGGGCCGGCGTCAGCGTCTACTTCCCCGTGTTCGAACCCGGGGCGCTGCTCTTTGTCGGCGACGGCCATGCTCTGCAAGGCGATGGGGAGATCACCGGCACCGGCATCGAGATCTCGTTCGATGTCGAATTGACGGTGCGCCTTCACAAGGGCAAAGAGATCGGCTGGCCACGGGGCGAGAACGCCGACTCTATCTTTACTATGGGCAACGCCCGCCCTCTGGATCAGGGCGTGCAACATGCCACCACCGAAATGTTGCGTTGGCTGCGCGCGGAATACGGCCTGGACGTTATGGGGGCCAGCATCCTTCTCGGCCAATGCGTGGCCTATGACGTCGGCAACGTCTTTGATCCGGCCTATACGATGGTCTGCAAAGTGCCTAAACGCTGGCTGCCCCGAAAATAGCAAGCTATAAGGTGGCGAGGCACGGCCCCCAGATGGGCTCCAAAATGCCCGCCACCTGGCCACTATGATAGGAGTTAAAAATCATGCAACGTGTCCCACCCGTCCCTCCGCGCTTTCCGATTGTCGGTGGCGCGGCCCTGTTGATCGGCGCGCTTGTCGGACTGATCGGCTTGATCTTGACCCTCGTGATCTGGTGGCGTATCTGTTCCAAGGCCGGTTACAGCGGTGCGCTGGGCCTGCTGATGTTCATCCCGTTGGCCAATATCATCCTGCTTTTAGTGCTGGCCTTTGACACCTGGCCCATCGAGCAGGAACTGGCGCGACTGCGCGACTTGCTGGGTCAGCGTTCGGAATGAGAAGGGGCGCGCACCAGGGTTCTTCTCGGCAAGCCGGAGTATGACCGCCATTCCATTGGGGTTTGAGGATACCGTCGCGCCTTTGCGCGCAGCGCACGAGCGCATCCTGCAGCATCTCCAGGCGCGCGGGTTGTGGGTAAGCGACACACCCCGGCCGACCGTACCCGGCAACGCCGAGGGCATCGCCGCGGCGCGCGCTTACCCGATCCAAGGCATCCTCAAATATCACGGCCTGGCCGATTGGCACTGGCGCACCGCCTTTATGCCCAGCATCTCGGTGAACAACAGCGCGGCCTATACCCTCACTTGGGTGTCCTTCGAGCCGGCGCGTGCCGAGGATGAGGTGGTCATCGGCGGGGAGGTCGCCATTGGGCGAGAGAGAGCGCGCGTGGTGCGCACTCTCGATGCCGTGCGAGAGGTGGCCGGCATCGCCAGCAAAGCGCGGGTGATCTCGTACAATGTGGTGCGGGCTACACGAGCCGGCAAGGGGCTGGGCACCAGCGCCTCGGCTTCGGCGGCATTGGCGGCGGCGGCGCTGGCGGCGGCGTTGGGCGCTGATATCCTGGGCAATACGCGGCTGCTCAGCACCACAGCGCGCCTGTTGGCTGGGTCGGGTTGTCGCAGCGCCGTGGGCGGCGTCTCGCTCTGGCTCTCTTATCCCGGTATACCCCACGAGGAGAGCGTGGCAGTCCGCCTGGATGCCGCTAGTGAGCTCGATGACCTGCGTCTCATCACCGTGCCCCTCCCCTCGCGCATCGGCTTGAAAACGGAGCAGGCGCACCTCGACGCACCTCGCAGCCCCTTCTTCAAACCCTGGATACTCGGCCGGGGCGAGGAGATCATCGATTGCGCCGAGGCTATATGGCGCGGCGATTGGCAACAACTGAGCCGTTGGGCAGAGCTGGACAGTATCCGCCTCCACGGCGTGACCATGTCCGGAGGGATGGAGCACAAGCTCTTTGCTTGGGAACCGGAGAACATCGAGCTGTTTCGTCTGTGCAACGAGCTGCGTAGCGGCGGCGTCCCCGTCTATTTTTCCACCGACACCGGCCCGACGACGGTGTTCCTCACCCATCGCGACTATGAACAAGCGTTGGTGGGCGCGCTGGAGGGAATGGGGCGCGGATGGGAGGTCATCCGCGGGCGGGTGGCCGGGCCGGTCGAATTGGTGGAAGCCGAGCAGGCGCAGGAGGAGCTAAAAAGGGCGTTTGACGCCCTCACCCCCTTCTAGTAGAATCCTCGCCACGCTTATAAGGGTTGCCGAGAGTCGAGATGCCGAGAACCCCCTCCCAAACGAGCAAACCTATCCTCTTGCTGCTCGTCTTGCTGAGCTTGTTGAGCACAGGGTTTGGCCCACCCGTCTTGACCAACGGCGACGCTTCCCGTCGCAGGCTCGCCCCCCATCAGGTGCGCGCCATGCGCCAGACTCCCCCTCCAGAGCTCACCGCGCCCGCTTATATCCTGGCCGATGACATCACCGGCGAGATCCTGTTGGCCAAGAATGAGCATGAACGGCGTTCTCCCGCCAGCATGACCAAGTTGGTCACCGCGTTGGTGGCCCTCGAGCGCGCCCGCCAAGATATGGAAGTCGTCATCGAGGCCAGGGACGTGCGCGTTTATAGCGTCATGTATCTGAAAAAGGGCGAGGAGTTGAGCTTGCGCCAATTGCTCTTTATGCTGCTCATCCCCTCCGACAACGCGGCGGCGAACGCCATCGCCCGCGCCGTGGGGGGCGATGTGGCCACTTTTGTAGGTTGGATGAACGAGTACGTCGCTCGCTTGGGATTAAAAGACACCCATTTCGCCAACCCTCATGGCTACGACGACCCGCAGAACTATTCCACCGCCTTTGACATGGCGGTTATCGGCCGACAGGCCATGCGCAACGCGGTTATTGCCGACATTGTGCGGCGACCCCAGGCCATCGCGGCTTGGCGCGAGCTGGATTCGACCAACGAGCTGCTCAGCACCTACCCGGGCGCCATCGGCATCAAAACCGGCACCACCGACGAGGCCGGCGAATGTTTGGCCGCGCTGGTCGACCGCCCGGCGGGCCGGGCCCTCTCGGTGGTCATGGGCTCTAAGGATCGTTTTTACGACACCCGGCTCTTGCTGGACTACTACTATAACAACTTTGCCGAGCTGCATGTCGACCTGCCCGACACGCATCAGAACCGCTATCAAGACCTGGAGCATAACTGGCACTCCTTCTGGCTGCGCCAGCCGTTGACCATCCTGGTCAAGCCTTGGCAGGTGGACACGGTGTCGATGTACCGCCGCATCGACAACACCGATCCCAACCCCGACCCGGAGCGGCCGATCGGGGCGTTGATCGTATCGTTGGATGGCGGCGTGCTGACCGAGGTTCCTCTCTATGTCCGCCCGACACGATAAGACTCGAGGCGAGCGCTTGCAAAAGGTGATGGCCTGCGTGGGCATCGCCTCGCGGCGCAAATGCGAAACGTACATTTTAGCCGGGCGGGTCAAGGTCAACGGCCAGGTTATCACCGAGCTGGGCACCCGCGTGGATCCGGCGACAGATCGCATCGAAGTGGACGGCCGACCGTTGCGCATCGATCGCGAACGGCGCTATTATCTGCTCTACAAGCCTGTGGGCCATCTTTCCACGGCCCATGATCCTTTTGGCCGGCCCACCGTGATCGATCTTCTCCCTATGGAGCAGGGGAGCGCCGAAGGATGCAGGCTCTATCCCGTCGGCCGGTTGGACAAAGACAGCGAGGGCTTGTTGCTTCTCACCGACGATGGCGAATTGGCCGAACGCCTTCTTCACCCGCGCTATAAGCACGAGAAGGAATATCTCGTCCTCGTACAAGGCCAAGTGTCGCCGAAAGATGCGCGCCGGCTGGAGGCAGGCCTCTCTTTGGCGGGCGAGAGGCGACCGGCCCGCGCGCAGGTGGTCTCGCCGTTGCCCGAGGGGTGGCGCTGGCGCGGCCAGCCTGCGCCGGAAGGGAGGCAGTGGGTGCGCTTTATCCTGGTCGAAGGACGCAAACGGCAGATCCGGCGCATGTTGGAGGCTTTGGGGTATCGAGCCGAGCGTTTGGTGCGCGTGCGCATGGCCAATCTGCATCTGGGCAACCTTCGGCCCGGCCAGGGCCGCTGGCTCCGCGACGACGAAATCCGCGAGCTACGTCGCGCCGTCGGGTTGCTTGCCCAAAACGGCGACCGCACCAAGCCCAACGACAATGTAAAAGAAGATGCTTTGGATAGGTATGTAAGACCTCGGCCAAGTTTTGGGCAAAGGAAAGCGAAATAATTATGGCAACATCCCCTCAACAAACCCTCGCCTGTCGTATTACCATCGCGATCGACGGGCCCGCCGCCTCGGGCAAGAGCACCGTCGGGGGGATCGTCGCCGACCGGCTGGGCTATCTTTATTTTGATACCGGCGTCATGTACCGTGCGGTAACCTGGGCAGCCCTAGAACGTGGCATCCCCATCGAGGACGAGGCCGCCGTGACCCGCCTAGCCGAGACGTTGCTCATCCAGGTTGAGCCCCCCACCATTGACGATGGCCGTCAATACACCGTCTTGGCCGATGGTGTGGACGTGACCTGGAAGATCCGCGAGCCGGAGGTCAATCACTACGTCTCGCCGGTGTCGGCTTACCGAGGCGTGCGCCGGGCGCTCACTGAGCAACAACGGCGCATCGGCGCGCCCGGAGGTGTGGTGATGGTGGGCCGTGACATTGGCACGGTGGTGTTGCCTCAGGCCGAGGTCAAGATCTATTTGGACGCCAGCGTCGAGGAGCGTGCCCGTCGCCGCTACATAGAGATGATCCAACGTGGCCAAACCGCTGATATGGCCGCGGTGTTGGCCGATTTGCGCCGCCGCGACCAGATCGATAGCTCGCGCGATGCCGCCCCATTGTGCGCCGCCGAGGACGCCGTGATCATCGACAGCACCGATCTATCCATAGAGCAGGTGGTCGAGCGGGTGCTGGCGTTGGCTGCCAGAGCTTTGCGGCGTTGTTGTGAGAGCAGCCCATGAGCGCCGGTGGGTTGATCGTCGCCGTAGAGCCCGGCTCGGTGGGCGAGGAGGTAGGCCTGGAGCCGGGCGACCGGCTTGTCTCGGTCAACGGCCATCCCCTGCGCGACCTCGTCGATTACCATTTTTACACCGCCGAGGAAGAGCTGGAGCTCGTTGTCGAACGTGGTGGGGTACGTTATCGTCTCGAGATCGAACGCGATTACGACGAATCGCTGGGCCTCGAGTTCGACGGTATCGTCTTCGATGGCCTGCGCCAGTGCAACAACCGCTGCCCCTTTTGTTTCGTGCAACAAATGCCCCGGCCGAGCGACCTGCCCTCCGGTCGGCCGCTACGCGCTTCCCTCTATTTGCGCGACGATGACTACCGTTATTCCTTCCTACAGGGGAATTTCATCACTTTGACCAACCTCACCGAGGAAGATTGGCAGCGCATCGGCGAGCAGCGCCTTTCCCCGCTGTACGTGTCGATCCACGCCACCGACGACGCCGTGCGTCGCCACATCCTGGGCAACCCGCAGGCCCCGGCCATCTTGCCCCAGTTGCAGCGCCTGGCCGAGATGGATATCCAGGTGCACGGCCAGATCGTCCTCTGGCCTGGCGTGAACGACGGCGAGACACTGCGCCGCTCGATCGTCGAGCTGTTCGCGCTATGGCCGACGGTGCAGACACTGGCCCTGGTGCCCGTGGGGCTGACCCGCTACTGCCGTGGGCCGCTGAGGCTCCTGCGCCCCGACGAGGCCGCGGAGGTCCTGGCCCTGGCCGATTCCTGGCGCCCGCGTCTCAAGCGCCGCCTGCACAAGACCTGGCTCTACCCCTCCGACGAGCTTTACCTGCTGGCCGGCCGGCCTTTGCCCGAGGCCGCCTTTTACGACGATCCCGCCCAGTTGGAAAACGGCGTCGGCTTGGTGCGGCGATTGCTGGACGATTGGGCCAGAGCCAAGACGAAGCTGCGCCCCGGCCGGTTCGCCGCCCATAAAGCGCTCCTTTCGGGCATCACCTTGGTCTGCGGCACCTTGATCGCGCCGATCATGGCCGGGATCGCCGCCGAGTTCGAGCGCCTTGCCGGTTTTCCCGTGCGCTTGGTGGTCGTTACCAACCACCTGCTCGGCGAGACGGTGACCGTCTCGGGTCTGCTCGCGGGCAAAGACGTGATCGAGGCCCTACGGGGCCTGGAACTGGGCCAACGGGTGTTCATCCCACGCAGCATGCTCGATGCCAGTGGCCAGGTAACATTGGACGACATGACCGTGCCGACGCTGAGCCAGGAGTTAGGCGTGCCTGTCTCACCGGCATCGCTGATGAGCGAGGTGGTAACTGCTTGCAGGCCAGAGACGATCCATGCTAAACTAGGGCATATAAACAAAGGGAAAGGAGGCGGTAAAGAGAAGAGATAACTCGTTCGGGAAGGATAGCGCATGGGCTGCTACACGGAGCGTCATTATTTGTGGCCACGGGTTCCTACCGCGCTCAAGTGGCAGTTGACGAGGTGGAGGTTCCCCGCCGCAAGGCGGGGTTAGAT
>JACIWY010000609.1 GCA_014360745.1 Chloroflexota bacterium | reverse complement strand
CACTATCGAGTAGGCACCGGACGGGAACCGTTGGTTTTCGGGATGGCTTGAAGCAAGAATGCACCAACCCTCTTGCGGACTTGGCAAGAGGGTTGGTAAACGGGAAGGCTGACGGTCATCAGGAGGACGATGAGCCCAAAGCCTCTTCGATGGCCGCCTCGAGTTGTTGCAAGAACGCTGCAAAGGTCGTCTTCTGGTAAGCCAACGTCTGTTGTGCTTCCGTGGTTTCGTACCAATCAAAGGCACAAGGGCCTGGACAATAGACGGCGTCCTGCACATCCAGGCCCATCACCTCGTTGAAGCGAGCGACATACTCTTGTCCGAGCATGCGCCAGGTAGCCCCTCCGGCGACATGGAGCGTTCGCCCTATCACCTTGTCATTGTCCACACAGGCGGCCAGGGCAGCCACCACATCATCGCGAGCAACAAACTCGATGCGTTGATCGGCGCGAAAAGGCCAAACATCGGGAGGCGCCAAAAAGGCGGGCACCGACACACCGGAAATGCGCAGGATGGTAAAGGGGAGACCGCTCTCGCGCACGGCCTCCTCCGCTGCCACCTTGCTCTCGCCATACACATCAAAGGGCGCACAAGGATGCTCCGTGCTGATCGGCGGATGATCTCCGGCGCTGGTGTCGCCATAGACACAGACCGATGAGCTCAATACCAGATGCCCCCGACCACCTCCTTCGCGCAGCGCTGCGATCAACGCACGGGTGCCCTCGACATTCACCCGCCAGGTCGCTTGGCGATCTCGCTCGCTCAACGGCGGCAATAGAGCGGCCAGATGCAACACCACGTCCACCCCGGCCGCCGCCGCCGAAAGCAAAGCGCGATCTAGGATATCACCTCGCACAACCTGTACCCCAGGCAGCTCCTCTGCAAAGGCAAAATCGCAACTGGGCAAGTCCATCACCCGCACAGCATGCCCTTCTGCAGACAATATCTGCACCAATGCACGCCCGATACTGCCGGCTCCGCCGGTGATCAAGATGTCGGCCATTTTAGGTAATCGCCATGCCCTGCATCTGCGACCGCTCGTCGAGAGTATGCGCTGCCAGCTCCAGCGCTCGCAAGGCCTCCTCGACCGACGCTGGCGCAGCCCCGGCAGATACTGCAGCCAATGCCGTCTCTACACGCTCTGCTTCCTCTTTACAACGCCTTGCAAAAGGTAAACACAGCTTGCTACGCAAGAAAAAGCGCCCTTCCATAGCTTGCAATAGATCGGCTACGGCCACCAAGCGCTCTTTGGCCTTGCCAAGGCCTTCCAGCGTCGAAAGCTGCTCGGCCATCTTTTGACACAAGACAAGGGCTTCGGCCACGTACTCTTGTCCTTGAGGCATATTGTTCTCCTTGTTTATCCCATCTTGCTCACAAGGTCGAGATCGACCTCGTCGACGCGTTTGTAAGCATGGCCCTCGTAAAGCGCACCGGGGAAGGGATCTTCTTTGGCAAAGATGGTGCCATACTTCCGACGATTGGGCCGCGCATCGGGGTAACGATAAAGGCCTGCGTCCGCCAGCGGCGGGACGGTTACCAACTCGTACTCCAGGCTGCCCAAGCCATTGAGCGCACCGGTGCGAAGCTGGATTTCCTCGCTGATGCCCTCATAATGCACCGCTGAGGCCGCGCTAAACTTGTGGTCACCGGGCTGGCCGGCTTCATAGTCAAAGGCCGCCGAACCGGGCATTCCCGGCGCCTTGGTGACGGCATCCAGGGTGGCTTTGTCCAACGCCACGGGATCGCGGCTGGCGAATACGCCGATATTGGGCACCAGCGGCATATCGGCAAAACCGACACAGTCACAGAAAGGCGAAATATCGATGGCCATGTTGATGAATCCCACCTTGTCGCGTCCCACCGTTTCTACGGTAGCCAGGCAGGCATCGGCCATGGCAGCACAGGTAGCCTTGACCGTGATCTCCGGATGGTTGCACACGCCACACGCGGTGGTGGCCCCTAAATGGGCCAGACAACTGGCGCAACGCTCGCGCTCCCATTCGATAGACGTCTCGGTCACATGGAACAAGCCCCATGGACAACAATTCTCA
>JACIWY010000608.1 GCA_014360745.1 Chloroflexota bacterium | reverse complement strand
TGGCTTGGCCTGGCCGGTGGCATCCTGAT
Organism: Chloroflexota bacterium; assembly: GCA_014360745.1. GTDB lineage: Bacteria > Chloroflexota > Anaerolineae > UBA1429 > UBA1429 > JACIWY01. Next base: position 2,027 of record JACIWY010000608.1, on the reverse strand, counting down.
AAATGGCCAACAAGCCGGGCACCCCTTGCCCCTGAGGAAAGATCTCGCGCACACGGTGCCCGGGCGCTTTGGGGGCGATCATGGTCACATCCACGTCTTCCGGCGGTTGCACCTGGCCATAGTGGATGACAAAGCCATGGGCGAACATCAGCATCTTGCCTTTGGTCAGATGGGGGGCGATCTCGCTCTTGTATAGAGCGGCCTGGGCGGTGTCGGGCACGAGCATCATAATGATGTCCGCCTCCGCCGCCGCCTCGGCGGTCAACATGACCTTAAGGCCCGCTTCCTCTGCTTGCTTCCAAGAGCGGCTACCTTGATAGAGGCCGACGCGCACATCGCAGCCGCTGTCTTTGAGGTTCAAGGCATGCGCATGTCCCTGGCTGCCGTAGCCGATGATGGCGATCTTTTTGCCCTCTAGCAGGGAGAGATCGGCATCCTTGTCATAGTAGATTGTGGCCATCGAGTTTCCTCCATTTCAGGATAATAAGTAGTAAGGCTGAAGGCTACGGCCTGCACGGGTCGGTGCGCATCCGTAGCCGATAACCCCATCAGGATCGGCCCCCCCCATTGCGGGCGCCGTTCACCGTGCTCGCGCCGCGGGCCATGGCCACGCGACCTGTGCGGGTCAGTTCCTTGATACCGAAGGGCTTGAGGATCTCGATCAAGGAATCGACCTTATCTTCGGTGCCGGTGATCTCGACGGTCATCGTGTCCAACGACACGTCGATGATCTGGGCGCGAAAGATATCCACCAATTGTTTGATCTCAGCGCGGCTGGCCGAAGGCGCATGCACCTTGATCAAAGCCAATTCGCGCACCACGGCCACGTCGTCGGTGATCTCGCTCACCTTGGTTACGTTGATGAGCTTGTACAGCTGTTTACAGACTTGCTCCACCACCGCGTCGTTGGCATATACCACCACCGTCATGCGCGAGATGCCGGGCGTCTCGCTGTGGCCAACGGTGAGGCTTTCGATGTTATAGTTTCGCCGCCGGAACAGATTGGTCACATGGCTGAGGACGCCGGGCTTGTCCTCCATCAAGGCGACCAACGTGCGCCGGGAATAGGTATCGCTGCGCGTGTTGACGCTCATTATCATCCCTCCTGGCAAAAACAGGCCCTGGCCCTCATTTGGCGCCGTCCAACGCGGCATGGGGCCGTCGGATCATGGCATGGATCGGCTGCCCCGCTGGCACCATCGGGAACACATTGTGCTCGCGTTCCACCTGAAAGTCGATGAGCACGGCGCCCTCGGTGTTGATGGCCTGTTCGACGGCATCGGCCACCTGCGCCTTTTCCTTCACCGTGATGCCTGGGATGCCATAGGCCATGGCCAGCTTGGCAAAATCGGGGCCCAGGATGGGTGTGCCGGAGTAGTTTTTTTGGAAAAAGAGCTCCTGCCATTGGCGCACCATGCCCAGGTAGCCGTTGTTCAGAATAGCGATCTTGATCGGCAGTCGTTCTTGCACCACGGTGGCCAGTTCCTGACAATTCATCTGAAAGCCGCCGTCGCCGGCCACCACCCACACCGGCACCTCGCCGCGCGTGCCGATGATGGCACCGATGGCGGCGGGGAGGGCAAAGCCCATAGTGCCCAGGCCGCCGGAGGTAATCAGCCCGCCGGGGCGATCGTGGCGATAGTATTGCGCCTCCCACATCTGGTTCTGGCCCACATCGCTGACCATCAGCGCTTGGCCTTGCGTAGCCTGCCAGATCGTGCGCACCACGTATTGCGGCACCAACTCTTCGCTCTCTTCCCAGAGCGCATCGCGGGCGCGGGTGTCTTGCTTCCACTCTTCGATCTGGGCCAGCCACTCTTTGTGGCTGGCCGGCTGGATGAGCGGCACCAGTTCATTGAGCACGTTGAGCGCATCTCCCACGATGGGCAGGTCGACGCGCACCCGTTTACCGATCTCGGCGGGGTCGATGTCGATATGGATGATCTTGGCCAGTGGAGCAAAAGTCTCGGCCGAGCTGGTCAAGCGGTCGTCAAAACGGGTGCCAATGCCCACGATGAGATCGGCGT
>JACIWY010000607.1 GCA_014360745.1 Chloroflexota bacterium | reverse complement strand
TACGGTCCTTGGTGCCCGGGTAGATGGTGTAACCAATGGCCACGCAGCCCAAGCGCAGCGCATCCTTGACCGTCGCCGTTAACGCCGGCAGCGGGTCTTCTTCCTCATAGAGCACGTCGTGGCTGTTCAATTTGAGGATCAAAGGAATTTGCCAGGCATATTCCGCCGCACCGGCCTCCAAGAAGCCCAATGGCGCCGCGTACGCATTACACCCCGCCTCGATCGCCAACTGAAAGTGATACAAAGGGTCATAGGCCGGCGGGTTCGGTGCAAAACTTCGCCCCGGGCCATGCTCAAAACCCTGATCCACAGGCAGGATAACCAGTTTGCCCGTGCCCCCTAACCGCCCGTGATTAAGGATGCGCGCCAAATTGGCAATCACCCCCGGATTCTCGCTGCGATACCAGCTTAAAATCTCTTTTACTCGCTCGCTCATTTCGGCTTGACCTCCCATTACACCGAATAACTGTGGATAGACCCCTCTGGGATAATATACCCCCTACCGAGGATGGATCACCCCCCGCGGCGGACGCCAGGAGGACGTAGCCCCCGAAGGAGAACGACACACCCAATAGGAATCAGGGGCATCCTCCCATTCCGGCATCGAAAGACCGTTGGGGTCATAGCGGATCTGCCCCTCTTGCACGGTAAGCACGCATTCCAACTTTTTATTGCCCGTGAGCTTGGCCCGCCCACAATCGATAAAGCCAAACTTGCCCTCGCGCACATGCAACACGGCCACATCGGCCGGCCCGCCGACCGTCAACGTGCCCAACTCCGGATGGCCGATCTCGCGCGCCGGCGCCACCGTCGCCCGCGCGATCACCTCCCTCAGCGAAAGGCCGATATTCAAGAACTTGCTCATAACGTTCAGCAGATTGGTCACCAAGCCGTTTGCCGCATTGCCGATATGAAGATCCGTGCTGATCGAATCGGGCAAAAAACCCTGCTCGACAGCCGGCACGGCGTTGCGAAACCAAAAACTACCTCCGCCATGGCCCACATCGAAGATTACTCCACGCTCTCGCGCTTGAAAGAGAATGTCATTCACTTTTCCCTTTTCAGTAATGATCGGAAATTGTTGAGCGAAAACATGGGTATGAATATCGCCGGGCCCCAACTTTTTAAGGATGAGATCGGCGTAGGTTCGCTCTGGCCGCGGCCAAAAATCAACCATTACCGGTTTGCCGCACAATCGCGCTGCCTCCACACCGCGATCGACACTATCCCAAGGGCCATGCTCCGCATCGTAGGGTTGCCAGGTCCAATAATGGGCTACCTTGATGCCCACGATCAAGTCGGGATAAGCCTGGGCCACATTCGCCGCAATGAGCGGGTTCATGCGCCGCACCTCTTGTTCGCATTCGCCACGCATACCCCAGTCGACGATGTTCAAATAGGCAAATATGCGCGTCTTGTATTTGTCGATCACCCGCTCCTTAAAGTCGCCGAAGGTGGCTCCTCCTGCCGAGCCGGCATCGACAAAAGTAGTGATCCCCGATGACCAGCTATGGGCATCGGCCACGATCCCGCCAAAATAATAATCGGGATGCAGATGGACGTGCATATCGATCAATCCCGGTGTCACATAAAAGCCCGAGACATCAATCACCCGCTTCGCTCTTACAGGATCAATGTCTGCCGCCACAGCCGCAATATGCCCGTTGTCGATAGCCACATCCATAGGCGCATCAAGATCATTGGCAGGATCTATGACATGCCCACCCTTGAGCAACAAGGAATAAGACTGCTCTGTGTCCATAATAGTTTCTCTCCACTAAAAAGGAATAGAAGCGGCAATCTGATTAAGCCGCGTCTCGCCAAGGCAGGATAGACGAAGCAAGGGGGGAACGTCAAATATCACGCTGTCGAGCTGCATCCTTTTCCAAGCAAACGATCGCTTCAGGCTGCACGCTCTCGGCACCCAGCAAGAGTACACCTAAATCGGCTAATTTGTCCCCCTATTCCCCATCTCCCTTATCAAGCGAGTTGCTTTCACGGTCGGCAAATGCGCAACGACACGTCGTCCAAATACATCCACGTCCGTCCGCCAAATC
>JACIWY010000606.1 GCA_014360745.1 Chloroflexota bacterium | reverse complement strand
TGCCGGGCATCTGACCCCCTTCTATAATAATCTATAGCCGGAACAACACCAATCGGGCAATAACCGGGCCAAAGACGGTCGCCGTCAACGACATGACCGTGATCAACGTGTTGAGCGAAGGGCCGGCAGTGTCTTTGAAGGGATCGCCTACCGTGTCACCGACAACGGCCGCTTTGTGCGCATCCGACCCCTTGCCACCCAAGGCGCCGTCTTCGATGAACTTTTTGGCGTTATCCCACAACCCACCTGCGTTGGCCATGAGCAAAGCAAAGATGATGCCCGTCACGATAGAGCCGGCCAAAAAGCCGCCCAACGCCTCTCGCCCCAACAAGATACCCACGACGATCGGCACTACCAAGCTCAAAAAGCCCGGCAGCGCAAGCTCTTTGAGGGCGCCCTGTGTGGCAATATCGACGCATAAGGCGCTATCGGGCTTGGCTTTGCCCTCGATCAGGCCCGGGATCTCGCGGAACTGGCGCCGAATCTCTTCGACCATCTTGAAGGCGTTGCGCCCCACCGAAAGGATCGTCAGCGCAGAGAAGAGGGGCGGCATCATGGCTCCTAGGAAAAGCCCCACCACCACCCCGGGTTCGCGCAGGTCAAGGACTGAGACCTGCACCGTCTCGGCATACGCCGCAAAAAGGGCCAACACCGTCAACGCCGCCGCGCCGATGGCAAAGCCCTTGGTGATCGCCTTGGCCGTGTTCCCCGCCGCATCCAGTCGATCACAGACGGCAATCGTCTCCTCCGATTCGCCACCATACTCGGCGCACCCCTTGGCATTGTCCACGATGGGGCCGTAGGCATCCGAAGAAACGATCATCCCGGTGATGGACAGCATCCCTACCGCAGCCACCGACACGCCATAGGTGCCGGCGACGCCGAACTGCTCCGCCAGAACCCAGGCGGCGGCCATGGCTACGCAGATGCCCACAATCGAGGGCACGATGCTTAACAGGCCATAGGAGAACCCATCCAGAATCAAGATGGCCGGCCCGGTCAATGCCGAGTGCGCCGTGTTCTGCACCGATTGTTGGTCGATATCGGTAAAATAGTCCGAGGTAAAGCCGATCACAATGCCCGCCAACAAACCGGCCACCGTCGGCCAAAAGACCCCCCATGGGTTATCGAGATCCAGTGCTAGCACCACGCCCAGTGTCAACAAGGCGAAAATGGCCGCCGTGACTACCGTGCCGGTATTGAGCGCGCGGCCGGGGTCGTTGCTCTCACCGGTGCGCACCACCAACATGCCGATCAGAGAGGCCAGAATGCCGGCGGCGCTGAGCAGCAGAGGGAAGAGCACATACTGCATCCCATACAACACATTGCCCAGGAGCATGACCGCTACCACGCTGGCCACATACGAGTCAAAAATATCGGCGCCCATGCCAGCCACATCGCCCACATTGTCGCCCACATTATCGGCCACCACCGCCGGGTTACGGGGATCATCCTCGGCCAGCTCAAACTCTACTTTGCCCACCAGGTCTGCGCCGATATCCGCCGTCTTGGTGTAAATGCCCCCGCCGGCCTTGGCCAACAGGGCCACCGTGCTGGCCCCAAAGGAAAAGCCCAACACCACATTGGGATCTTTGAAGAGCATGTACAGAAAAGTCATCCCAATAAGGGCAAAGCCGACCACCGAGAGGCCCATCACGCCTCCGGCGTAAAAGCCTACCGGAAAAGCCCTTTTAAGGCCCCCGCGCGCCGCCCAGGCTACGCGAGCATTGGCCCGAGTGGCGATATACATCCCGGCATAGCCCGCCGCGGCGGAGGAGACAGAGCCGATCAGATAAGCTAGAGCGGTCTCCCAACCCAGAGCCAAAAGAATGACAATCGCGATGATAACGGCCAGAATTCCCAAAGCTTGATACAACCGCCTGAGATACGCTGCGGCCCCTTCCTGAACCATTTTGGAGAATTCTTCCATCCGCTCGCTGCCGTTGCGCTGGTTCATCACCCAGCTATACAAATAGGCCGCGACGCCGATGGAAATGAATCCGGCGACCAAAGCCACAATTTCCCAGACCATTTCCGCCTCCCAGAAAATAGGATTT
>JACIWY010000605.1 GCA_014360745.1 Chloroflexota bacterium | reverse complement strand
GACATTGGCATTGACGCAACGTCTGTGGGCCTGCGCACGCCGACGGTCGATTTGGGGTGTGTTGTTGGCCCTGGTCGTGGCCTTGCAATTTGTGGCCGGCCATGCCCAGGTGTCGTTGTTATTGCTCCTGGCGGCAGGCGCCTATGCCTTCTGGTTGGCGATGCGCACACCGCATCGCCAGCGCCTCGCCCCGGCGATGGCCTGGTTGCTGGCCGTCGCCGTAGGTACCTTCTTGGCCCTGCCACAGCTTGTGCCGGGCTTGGAATTGGCCCGGCTCTCGCAACGCGCCGGCGGGTTGGAGGAGGCTTTTTTCACCAGCTATTCTTTTCACCCCTTCCTGATAGTCACCTATCTATCCCCCTTTTTGCTGGGCAATCCCTATCCGCAAGGCTCAGTGGAGCTGATGGCCTACCTAGGGCTGTTGCCATTGGGCCTCGCCGCTTTGGCCGTATGGCGCGGCCGCGGGGGGACGCGTTGGTTCCTAGCCGGGCTGGGGGCCGTGGGGCTGGCCCTGGCGCTGGGCCGCTGGAATCCGCTCTATCGCTTACTATTGGCTGTGCCTCCTTTTAACCTTTTTCGCGTGCCGGCCCGTTACTTGTTATGGACCAGCCTGGCGTTAAGTGTGTTAGCGGCGATGGGCGCCGATATGTTGCTGCGCGCCGCTCCGCCGCGCAGCGGGCGTTCCGGCTTCCTCCTGCTGTCGGTGACGGTTGTAGCGAGCGTCCTGGCCGTGGCGGCGGCTGTCGTCTGGCGCGGCACCGAGGTGTTGGGCACCGAGGCGGCCCGCAATGTGAACGCCCTCGTCGCCGCCTGGCGCTGGCTGCCCCTTCTCCTGGGGGCGGGTGTGGGAGCGCTAGGGTTGGCCGCTTCTCGGGCCAGCGCCCGGGCCTGGGTGTCGGCGGCCACGTTGCTGCTGGCAGCCGATTTGTATGCCTATGGGGCGGTGCTCGATGGCACCTACAACGCCACCTGGCCCCGTCAAGAGGCGCTGACCCCGCCCGCCTCGCTGGGCTTTTTGGCGCAACAGGAAGGGCTCTATCGCCTTTATACCAAGGAGGAGATAGTGCCGGCGCTGTCGGTGTTGCGCGAGTCGCTTTATCCCAACACAGCCGCCGCCTGGGGCCTCGATTCGGCCAACCTCTATATGCCTTTGGTTCCACAGTCCTATGAAGCATATTTGCGGGGGCTCGACGCCCAACGACTGAACAAGGTGAACGTCCGTTACCTGCTCATCCCTCAATTGTTGCCGGTGGACGAGGCCGCCGAGTTGTACGATGTCGAGAACCCTTTTAGCGCCTTGCCGACGGGGCGCTGGCTGGAGATTGAGCCACGGCGCGTGGAAGGGATCGTCGTCGAGTCGTATCTGAGCCATTCGGTAGGGCTGGCGAACGGCGAGCCGGCCGCCGAGCTGTGGCTGCGCGACATCAGCGGCGACGTGCGGCGCCTGCCGTTGCGCGCCGGCCTCGAATCGGCGGAGTGGGCTTATGAGCGCGACGATGTGCGCCAGAACATTGCCCATGCCCTGCCCGAAGTGGCGAGCACCTGGCCGGCGCGCTCTGGCTTTCCGCCGCGGGAGCATGTGGGGCATACTTATCGGGCCACCTGGCGTTTCGATCCCCCTCTTACGGTAAAGGCGGTCTTGTTGCGGCCCATCCTGCCGGCGGCGTTCGTGCGCGTGGAGCGGGTGCGGTTCCAGGGCCAAGGTCAAGAGACATTATTGGCCCACCTGCTGGGGTTGGGCGATCACGAGATCGTCTATCGCAGCGAGGATGTCCTGATCTACCGCAACAACGACGCCCTGCCGAGGGCCTATGTGCTGGATCAGGAGCGCGTCATCCGGAGGCCGGATGGCACGCTGTGCCTGCCGGCGACGATCAAGCCCACAGAGGTGCGCCCGACCGAGGTGGTGCGCTATGAGGATATGCTGAGCGAATGGGCGGTCGAGATCGAGCGACCGGGCTACTTTATCCTGGCCGATCTCTATTATCCGGGATGGTCGGTCACTGTAGATGGGCGAGCGGCGCCGATCATCCCTATGGGGGATGGAGGAGTTGGGGGCGTAT
>JACIWY010000604.1 GCA_014360745.1 Chloroflexota bacterium | reverse complement strand
ATAAAATGAGCACCGGCCCATGAATATACTCGCGGGCCAAATACAACGCGTGAGCTTGGCCCAGGAGATCTTTTTGTTCCACAAAGGCCAGCTCTACATCATAGTGTTTGCGCAGGTATGCTTCGATCTGCTCGCCCAGATAGCCTACGATGAACACATAACGGCTCACATCCAGCGCTTTCAGGCTATCCATCACATGGTCGAGCACCGTTTTGCCGGCTACGGTCACCAAGGGTTTGGGCTTGGAATAGGTGTGAGGACGCAGGCGCGTGCCATAACCCGCAGAAGGGATCACGACTTGCATCGTTTCCTCCTTATGTCAAATACTCTGGGATAATAACAATAGAGCGCCAATAGCGATACCAATAGGAGAGCCAACGATAATAGGTGCAGATCAGCAGGCAGTAAAATCTTGGAGTGGAGAACCGGCGAAACGCCATTGCATCCGATGCAGTTGGCGCGCTTGACCTCACGGTGCCCCCCTTGTCTTGGAGCTGAAGAGCCATTGCCCCGCAGCCTCGATCAAAAGGCCGAAGGTCGTCTTTCTGTACGTGCAATTGCACTAATAAATATATAGGTTTTTATATATTCTGTCAAATTTGCGTGCCCACACCCCTCTTTAAGTCCACCTTCAAATCAGAGCTTCCAGCCGATCGATCAAGCTGGCCAGATATTCAAAGCCCCGCTGGATCGGCTCCGGAGAAGCCATATCGACGCCGGCCAATCGCAAAGCGTCCAACGGATAACAAGAGCTTCCGGCTTGAAGAAATGCGAGATAGCTCTGCACCGCGCCGGGTTCCCCATCCAGCAGGCGATCAGCCAGGGCCTGTGCAGCGGCAATGCCCGTTGTATATTGATACACGTAATAATGAGAATACAGGTGGGTGTGAAACTCCGCCCAGGTAATGCCCACGCGATCCTCGTCGAGCGCTACTTCATCGCCATAGGCTTCGCGGAATAGCTCCACCATAAGCGCGCTCATCCCCTCGGCCGTCAAAGCCTGATCCCGCTCCACACGTTGGTGAATCTCCAATTCAAACCGCGCCAGCGTCGGCATGAGGAAAAAGTAACGGTAAAAGTTGGCCATCGCTTCATCAAGGAGTGCGAGCTGGAACTGGTCATCCGGCTGGGTGCGAAACAAAAAGTCGCGTACCAGCGCCTGGTTCAAGTTTGAGGCCACCTCAGCGATGAAAATGCCATACTCGGCATAAATGTACGGCTGCGCACGCCAGGCATAGTAGGAATGCATCGAATGCCCCAGTTCGTGCGCCAAAGTACTTAGGGAAAAGATATCATTGCTATAGCTCATCAGCACCAAAGGTGGCGTGCCGGGCGCACCGGAGGAAAAGGCGCCCGACGACTTGCCCTGATTCGGATACACGTCTACCCAGCGCTCTTGCAACAAGCCTCGGCGCATAACCGAGACATACTCCTCACCAAGCGGGGCCATGCCGGCACAGACCCACTCGACAGCTTGTTCAAAGGGGATCACGGGAGGCATTTTGGACAGGGGGGCCTTGTCGTCGTATACGGCCAGTGGGTGCCCCAAAGCTTTGCGCCGCAGCCGCCAATAGCGATGCCAGATCGGCAGATGGGCACGAAATGTGTCGATGACGTGCTGATACACTTCGACGGGTATATGATTCTGGCTCAACGCCCATTCCAGCGAGGAGCCGTAGCGACGCGCTCGCGCCCAAAAAACATCCTGCTTGACCCCGGCCACCAAACAATTCGCCATGGCATGACGGCAAGCGAGGTGGGCGTCGGCATAACTTTCCCAGGCGGTCTGGCGCACAGTGCGGTCGCGATGGGTCAACAAGGCCGAGATCGTCCCTTGCGTCACCGTGATCGGCCGCTCCGCATCGCTTGCCCGGGCCGGGCAGAATTCCAAGTCCGCATCGGCCAGGATACTGTGGGTAGCCGTTGCTGTGTCAAAGGGATCGCTTAACAACCCCAACAACTCTTCCACCTCCGGAGAACGCACATGCTCCGCCCGGTGAGCCAGGATGTCAAAATAGTGTTTATAGGCCGCCAAGTTGGCATCCTCGTTCGCCCAGTGTCGCAACGTA
>JACIWY010000603.1 GCA_014360745.1 Chloroflexota bacterium | reverse complement strand
CGTACCGGAGCGCGCCATCGCCGCTGGCCGGACATTGCCTGACACACTCGGGATCGCCGCCGCAAAGATCACATTTGCGACAGATGCCCAGATCCTCATCATAGACGATCACGTCATAGGGGCATGCCTCGCGGCAACGCTGGCAACCGATGCATACCTCGTCCTCGATGACCCGCGCGTTGGTCTTGGGATCGATGGTCAGGGCGCCTGTCGGGCAGGCATAAAGACACTCGGGCCAGGGACACTGCCGGCACAAATCGACGCGAAACTGCCCGCTGCCGTCCCATTGTCCTCGATAATAGTTGCGATGGAGCTTGAGCAGGGCCAGCGCTCGGCTCAAGCCGCCGTCATGGCTGAGCGAACAACTCAGCTCACAAATGCCACAGCCGATGCAGACATCGGCATCGTGAAGCAACACCCGTTCCGGCTGCGGCAAAGGGTCGAGCCTGGGCATCTCCGCCATATCCTCACCTCTTCTGGGCATGCTGCGCGCTCACACCGATAGGCCAAAGGGGGCAAAGGAACGATACTCCTGCCAAGACAAGCGGTCAAGTATCGTTTTACAAAGTGATGATTTCCGTGTATGATATATAGTCGAATCGTGTCCAGTTTGGCCACCTAGAGCAGACCATGACCATCTCTACACTAGGAGCTCAAGTGAGGATAGGCCGCGTGGCCCGTGTGATGGGCGTCGTCATCGACGCCCAGTTCGCTGTGGGCGATCTCCCTAGTATCAACAGCGCCCTGTTGGTCAAACGTCCCGGTGCGTCCGATCTGCTCGTCGAGGTGCAAGAGCATGTGGATCCGCAGACGGCGCGTTGCGTAGCCATGGCTTCCACATCGGGGCTGAGGCGGGGGATGCGCGTCATAGACACCGGCCAGCCTATCCTCGTGCCGGTGGGCCGACCCACCCTGGGCCGCATGTTCAACGTACTGGGCGAGCCCATCGATCGAGGCGAGCCTTTGCCCGAAGGAATAGAGCGACACCCCATCCATCTGAGCTCCCCTCCCCTTAGAGAACACAAACTCTCACAAGAGATCTTGGTCACCGGGCTCAAAGTCATCGATTTGCTTACGCCCTACGGCGAGGGCACCAAGATCGGCCTGTTCGGCGGCGCCGGCGTAGGCAAGACGATGTTGGTCATCGAGCTCATCCGCCACAGCACCCAGGCGCAGAACGCCCTGGCGGTTTTCGCCGGCGTGGGAGAGCGCACCCGTGAGGGACACGAACTGTGGCAGAGCATGAAAAACAGCGGTGTCTTGCCCAGCAGCGTGCTGATCTTCGGCCAGATGAACGAGCCGCCCGGCGCGCGTATGCGCGCGCCGCTTACGGCGTTGACCATGGCCCAGCACTTTCGCGACCGCGAGCAACGCAACGTGTTGCTGTTCATCGATAATGTGTACCGCTATGTACAGGCCGGCGCCGAAATCTCGGCTTTGCTGGGCCGCGTGCCCAGCGCCGTCGGCTATCAGCCCACCTTGGCCACCGAGATGGGCAAGCTCCAAGAGCGCATCACCACCACGACGCGCGGTGCCATCACCTCGGTACAGGCCATCTATGTTCCGGCCGATGATATTACCGACCCAGGTGTCGTGGCCGCCTTTGCCCATTTGGATGCCGTCTGCGTTCTCTCTCGCTCTCTGGCCAGCCAAGGCTTTTACCCCGCCGTGGATCCTCTGGCCTCCTCCTCACGTATGCTCCAGCCACGCATCGTCGGAGAGCGCCATGTGCGCATCGCCGCCGGTGTCAAAGAGGTGTTGGCCAAATACGATGAGCTGCAAGATACCATCTCCATCCTGGGCACAGAGGAGCTTTCGGAGGAAGACCAATTGATCGTGCGGCGGGCGCGCCGTTTGCAGCGCTTTCTCACTCAACCCTTCTTTTCCACCGAACAGTTCACGGGCCTGCCTGGTCGATACGTACCCCTAGAAGAGACTTTGCGCGGCTTTGAGGAGATCCTGGCCGGCGAGCACGACGACCTCCCTGAGCAGGCATTCTATATGGCCGGCACGATCGACGAAGTGGTAGAGAGGGCCCGCGAGCTATGAGCGAACCCTCGGCCCCGGATAGGGTAAACCTGTT
>JACIWY010000602.1 GCA_014360745.1 Chloroflexota bacterium | reverse complement strand
CGTACCGCCGATGCGCACCCGAATGGGCGCGCTGGAAAGGGCCAAGGCTTGAGCATCGGTGTTCACCGCGATAAACTCGACGCCGCCAACCCCCTCTTCGATCATGCGATTTACGGCGTTCGACCCGCCGCCGCCCACGCCCACTACTTTGATCATGGTTAGATCGTTCTGTGTTTGATACTGATCCATCTCCATTCCCCCTGCCCAAACGAATGTTACCTAAAGCGCCGCTTCAGCAGCCCAAAGCCCACGAAACGGGCGCACGACAAAAATGGAAATAAACTTTTAGAACCTGTGCCCATCTTAGCATACGGCATTTAAGCTGTCAACAGGTTTTTGACAAGGTGGGCGTTTATAGCTATCATCTCGTGCAATCTGGCAGAGGCGCCTTCGGGCGCCTCTGCGTGTTTAAGGCCATTTTCTCGTCCGTTTTTTGATTAGTACATAGAAAGGGAAGGCGCGTGCTGCTTTGGCGCGGACTGGAGAACAGCATCATCAACGGCAGCAGGTCAGGTGGGCCCTGAACGGCTCCCCGGGTGCTTGCCGTACCCTTTCTGCCCAAGACGGCCAGTTCCACCAGGGGAATTGGCCGTTTTTTGTATTCGAGCCTCAGGGCCCCAGGCATTATTAACCCCGCTTAGTCAGCTCAAAGGTGGTGAACATGTTAGAGTTCAATAAAAGAACCAATACTTTGGAACAAACAGAATATCAATACAGCTTACAGGATGTTGAGGAACCTCATCTTTACCGGTTGCTGTATAGCTATAACGAGGTGCCCAAGATCCCGTTCAACCACCGGCACGTGCCGATGCGTCCGGTGGACGAGGCCTTTATCACCGATACAACCTTCCGCGACGGCCAGCAAGCTCGTGCGCCTTATACGGTCGAGCAGATCGTGCAGCTCTACAAGTTCATGCACGAGCTGGGCGGGCCCAAGGGGATCATTCGCCAATGCGAATTCTTTCTTTACAGTGACAAAGACCGTAAAGCGGTGGAGGCCTGCCGCGCCCTCGGCTATCAATACCCCGAGATCACGGGTTGGATCCGCGCCCGCCATGAGGATTTTCTGCTGGTCAAACAGATGGGCATCGAAGAGACCGGCATTCTGGCCAGTTGCTCCGATTATCACATCTTTAAAAAGCTGAACATGACTCGTCGGCAGGCGATGGACCAGTTCCTGGGGGTGGTCAAGGATGCGCTTTCTATCGGTGTGCGGCCACGAGTGCACCTCGAGGACATCACCCGCGCCGACTATTACGGCTTTGTCATGCCTTTCTGTCAGGAGCTGCACAACCTCTCGGTCGAGAGCGGCATTCCGATCAAGATCCGTGCCTGCGACACCTTGGGGTTGGGTGTGTCCTACCCGGGCGCGGCGCTACCTCGCTCGGTGCCCGGTATCGCATACGGTCTCCATCACTATGCCCAATTCCCCAGCGAGCTTTTAGAGTGGCACGGCCATGATGATTTTTACAAGGCGGTGGTGAACGCAGGCACGGCCTGGCTCTACGGCATCTCGGCGGTGAACTGCACCTTGCTGGGCATCGGCGAACGCACCGGCAACACCCCTCTGGAGGCGATGGTCTTTGAGTATGCCGCGCTGCGCGGCACGCTGGACGGGATGGAGCCACGGGTGATCACCGAGATCGCCAGGTATTACGAGCGCGAGCTGGGCTACAAGATCCCGCCCCGTACGCCGCTGGTGGGCGAAGATTTTAACACGACGAGAGCGGGCATCCACGCCGATGGCCTGCTCAAAGATGAGGAAATCTATAACATCTTTGACACCGAAAAGCTGCTTGGCCGGCCGGTGCGGGTGCTCATCAACCAGAACTCGGGCGCGGCGGGGCTGTTGCATTGGCTTCGCAGCCATTATAACTTGGACGGCGATCTCAAGCTAGACAAACGTGATCCGCGCCTCGAGCCGATCCTAGAGTGGATCCAGAACGAATACGACAGCGGCCGGGTTACCGCTATTGGCGACGATGAGTTGGAAGCGGTGTTGGCAGCCAAGACGCCGGAGCTTTACGCCGAGCTGGTGAACCTCCGCCGCTAGGGCACATTGACGTGCGAAAAGGGGGCGCAAACAAGAAGTTTGTGCC
>JACIWY010000601.1 GCA_014360745.1 Chloroflexota bacterium | reverse complement strand
GGGCCCATGGAGCCGGCAATTTGTCCGCCATATGTCCGCTTTTGATCCGTTTTTCCAGCAGGAGAAGCGTCATGAAGGATCTCGACGTTAGGGAAGAGCAGGATGGCTTGTTAGAAGAGTTACGGGATGCCCTGCGCCACTTGTACGATAACGCCTATCTGGCCGACCACCCGTTAGCCGCCAGGCTCTTTCCCGATCTGTCCTCTAATGGATTCTCGCGCAGCAAGGCGTTGCGGATGTGGTTGATCGATGGCATCGAGTCGTTGAGGCCGGAGGCAGGCACACCGCAGTGTGCCGATTCGTGGCGTATCTATCATATTTTGCAGCGACGCTATATCGAGTCGAACAGCACAGCCGAGGTCATGCTGCGGGTGAATTTGGGCCATTCTCAATATCATGTCTATCATCGTGAGGCCCTGGAGCGGCTGGGGCAACTTTTGGAGCGGCGCCGTGAATCGTTGGCTGAGAATAGAACACTGGCGACATTTTCCGGCAAAAATTCGCTCTTGCGAGAGGAGCTTCGCCATCTGCGCACGCCCCAGGGCTGGGGCGATGTTCAAGTGGGCCGTGTGCTTGATGGGGTGTTGGCGATGTTCTCCCCTCTCGCGACGGACAAAGGGGTGACATTGGATCGCAGGCAGCCCGATGTTCCTCTGCCCAGCATACGCACCGACCCGCTGATCCTTCGCCAATTGCTGATCCAGGTTGTTGGCAACCTACTGCGGACTATGTGTGGTGGGACGCTTAGGATAGCCGAGTCGATCGCCGAAGAGGGGGAGATCGTCCGGCTGTACGCCCAGGGGGTTTTGGCGCCGAGCGGGGCGATTCTTGACATCCCGACGCGCGAGTTGGCCCTGGCTTTGGGGGCCAAGGTAGATCAGCTTGTGGGGGATGAAGGGTTGGCCGTGAGCGCCATTTTCCCCATAGAGCGGCGTAAATTGGCGTTGCTCATCGATAACGATCGAGACTTGGGACAGCTCTTTCAGCGCTACCTGGCGCAGTATGATTGGAACCTGGTCGCCGTCCAAGATCCGGATGAGGGGCTTCGACTGGCGGAGAACCTGCGGCCCGATGTCGTGATCCTCGACGTCATTATGCCTCAGCGCGATGGGTGGGATGTCTTGTCAGCGTTGCGCGCCCATCCCGGGCTGGGTCATATGGCCATCGTCGTTTGTTCGGTGTTAGAGCAACCCGAGCTGGCCCTTTCTTTGGGGGCAGACATGTTCCTCGCCAAGCCCGTGGATCAGTTTACCTTGTTAAGAGCCCTTCGGCGGCTGGAAGCGGCGATGAACGAGGGTTAAGGCTTGAGAAGACGTTGCGGATGAGTTCCAGGGTCTGGACGCCGTTCAATCCCTCGGGCAGGGCGATCTTGGCTGCACTGGCGGGGTGATCCACCATGGCGTCCAGATCGTAAGCGGTGACCATGATCACCGGCGTGCTCTCGTAACCGGGCAAGGCTCGAATTTTCCGGCACAAGTCAGAGCCTAGGCTATCTCCCAGGCGTTGATCAAGGATAAAGGCATCTATCTTTTGCGTCTGTGTCTGCTCTAGCGCCTCCATTGCGGTATAGGCCGCCAAGACGCGATATTTGGAGCCGTTTCCTCCATCTTTCTCGACGCCGCCGAGCATCCGTTCGAGCAACTCTGAGAAACGGGAGTCGTCATCCACCACCAAAAGGGTGTGTGCCTCAGGGGCAAAAGTGGCCAACGCCTGGAGCATGATCTCGCGGGTGATGGGCTTGGTAAGAATAGCTTGGGCCTGCAGGGCTTTGGCGCGGCGCCGCCGGTCGGGTAGTCGCAGTTGGAGCACCGGCACCGGCCACTGCCGATCGTCCATTGGATCGTCGCTGTCTAGCACAACCAAGCGCGGATGCAACTGGATTGCCCATCTGCGAATCTCTTGCAAATCGTCGCTGGCCATCACCTCCGCCTCGGTGACTCTTTGCAAGGCGCGTACCAGCGTCTCGTCCGCCGTAGCTACCAATAACAGAGGTTTGGCCTCCAGCCTGGCGGGCAAGGGATCTCGATACTCCAGAGACTCGACCCTTGTCCCGGACTGGTCTAAGGGCAAGGTAAAGTAGAAGGTCGTGCCTTTTTGTGGTTCGCTTTCCAGCC
>JACIWY010000600.1 GCA_014360745.1 Chloroflexota bacterium | reverse complement strand
AAAGCCTTGCAGGAGGGCTCGCCATTTCGTAGCTTACTTGCTCGCTTCGCCGAGCAAACCCTTCCGCAGCTCCCGCCGCCATTCTTCACTTTTGGGGAACTCGCTAAAACTGCGCAACGGGGCCAGCCGCTCGTCGTCCCTGGAGATGCCCAACGTCTGTAGCAGACGATAGTCCTGCAGAGATTCGGCGAACACCTCCCAGCGTATCGAATCCACCGGCCCATCGACACCTGGGTAGACCACGAAGGGATCGCCATAAGCCCAGCCCCGCGCCCAGCGGTGGCCATCCTGCACCGCATAGGGATCGATGAGCTCCCGCGTCTGTGAACGATACCAGTAATTATATCCCCAGTGCAAGAACCCTTGCAGCGGCCAGCGGTAAAAGAGTAATCCGTGCATGGCAATCTTGGGCAATGGAGTGTCTAACAGACGGTTTAGATACTCGCCTCGTGGGCTGCAACAGTAATAGCACCAACAGGGGATTCCTTCTTCGACGAATTGCAACGCCGTGCGAATACTGGGCACAGGCATATTAACCAGCCCTTGCCGCGCGTATTCGATATCGCTCAGTGCGTCCATCACCGACATCCAGGGGGCTAACCTGTCCAATAGGTTGCGCGCCGCTCGATATTGAGCCAGATCCTCTTCTCCATGAGGCTCATCGGAAACATGAAAGAAAGAATGATCCAACAAGCCTTGTTCCGTGAGAAAGTTGTAGAACGCAGGCAGAAATTGCGAGAGAAAAGTGCGGTACGTGGGTGCTGTCGCCCGCGTGCTGGCCGGCCAGAGCAGCTTTTCGTCTTGTCCCTGCCCCTCATAAACGCGGATCGCCTGCTTGGCCCCCCATTGGGTAAAGAGATGACACCATTCGAAATGGGTGATGCCGGCCTCTCGGGCCAATTCGATGTAGCGCCGCACATCGCGCCAGTCAAAGCGATAGGTATCGCTGCCAATGCGCGAGACGCGCAACAATTGACTGGGACGTTTCACCCCATCCAGTGGCGGCGTAAACACTGGCACATAAAGCGTATCCAGGCCATGATCGACGATATTTTGCAGATATTTGGGCAATATGGCCCAGAAAGCGCGATCGAAACCCTTGGTGCCATAATAATCCATTAATGCATCGGTATAGAACCAATGGGTAATATGAAATCCTTCGCGAGGGGCCAATACGACGTCATGAACCGTCACCGAGACGCTGTGCGTAAGCGGTGGCAACGCTTGCGCTGTCCCTTCCTGCTCCTGCGGGAAAACGGTCACCTCGAGCTGTCGCTCGCCAGGAGAGGCATCTTCCGGCACCTGCACCGTAATCCAAAAGGCATGGGTCTCGCGCGGCGGCAGCAACACGGTATCCTCGTCGAAGAGAGGATCGGGCACATAGCCCGGGATCTCGCTGACGCCATCCATGTCCTCCACAGGAACGTCAACGGGCAAATTATGATGGCGGACCGGCACATACTCCACCCGCCGCACACGGATCGCCCAGCCCTCCGGCCCCGATACGGCCACCCTCACCGTCTGCAAATCCCCAATACCGCCGACAGGGGGCCCCTCACTGCGCATGACCACCTGAAAGCTAAAACGCTCGTTGCGCGCCACATGAATATCTAGAGGCTGTGAAGGGCGAAACGGCGTCGAAGGAAAAAACCTCACATAAGGCGAGGCAACCCACGAGCTGAAAGCCATAGTTCTCCTTTCAGGTCTGGGAGTAGCGATGATCCCTTGCCAGACGGCTCCGATTCCACAAGTATACCTCAAAGCTTCTTGCGCAGACAAGACGTCGCTGGAGGCGCGAGATGATACCTATTGAGACCAAGGCACTAAAAATCGTGCAGCTTGTCGATGGCCGCTTGCACAACGGATCGATCGATGCCCAATACTTGACAGGCCGCATCTGTGATGGCGAACCCGTGCGGCGGGCAGCCGGGCACGTACACTCCTCTGTCGCCCGCCAAGCGATCACGGAAAGCGTGGGCACATTGGCCCAACACCAACACGGCACCCTGCTCGGCGACCAACTCCTCCCATAGCGCCTCATCCGGCCGGCCCATCACCAACGTCAATTCGCCTAATCGGTCGGCAAAGCCCGCCTCACGAAGATAAATGAACAGGCTGATCATCTCG
>JACIWY010000060.1 GCA_014360745.1 Chloroflexota bacterium | reverse complement strand
CGCACCTCCACGCCCAACAACTCGCTCAACCGCTTGGCCACAGGGGTCAGGCGCATCGATTCGACGACTTTACCCCGGGGGCGGCCCAGATGTGAGCAGAGAATAACCGCCGCTCCGTGTTCGCGCAGATACTGAATGGTGGGTAACGAGGCGCGGATGCGGGTATCGTCGGTGATATTCCCTTGGTCGTCCAGCGGGACGTTAAAATCGCAACGTACCAAAGCGCGTTTCCCCGCCCAGGAAATATCCCTGATAGTCTTTTTCTGCATGGTTCCTCCTGCTTTTTTCCCGGCACACATACTATATGGCCTACGGAGTCTTGCGAGACAAACTCTCGGCAGAGCACATTCTAGCACAAGGGCTAGAAGGATGTAAAGCAACAGCGTTCGGCTAGTTGCGGGCAATCGTTCTGCGCCTTATACTCTGACGCAAATTGCCATAGGAGGACAGAGCATGAGCGAAAACCTGTTGGGCAGCAACGTTTTGGTTCAAGTAGCCATCGTGGTGCGCGATATTGAAGAAAAGGCCAAAGCCTGGGCCAAGGTGCTAGGAGTGTCTGTGCCACGAGTGTCGGTCACGGCGCCCGAGATGGAAAGCCATATCCGTTACCGAGGTAAGCCGACCGAGGCCAGAGCCAAATTGGCTTTTTTTGATCTGGGTGAGCAGGTGCGGCTGGAGCTGATCGAGCCGATGGGCGCGCCAAGCACCTGGCAAGAGTTCTTGGAGAAACACGGCGAGGGGCTGCATCATATCGCCTTTCGGGTGAAAGGCATGGATGAAGTGCTGGCGCGACTGGAAGCGCACGATATGAAAGCGGTGCAGCGCGGCGACTATACAGGCGGGCGCTACGCTTATGTGGATGCCGAGAGCTTTCTGGGGTGCATCCTCGAATTGCTGGAGAATTTCTAGATCACAACCAGGGCGATGCCTGAGATGGTGAGCAGGGTGCCCATGAACGTATAAAGGGTGGGGCGTTCTTGGAGAAAGAGGGCACCGAGCAGCACGCCAAAGAGCGGTGCCGTAGCGCTAAGAATGGCCGTTCGCCCTGGGCCGGCATACTGAATAGAGAGAGCGTATAGAGAACCGCCGAGGCCCCAGCCAAGGATGCCGGTAAGGACCAGTTGGCCCCAGACGGACATTGGGAGCGCCTTAAGTTGCGAGATGGCGCCCCGGCGTGCGGCGATGACAAAGCAGAGGAGGCTAACGACCGGCACGCGTACGCTGGTAGCTACGACGCCGTTGATGCCCTCTAGGCCGCGGGCCAGAATCACGGTAGCCAGGCTCCAGGATAGGGCAGTGGCGCAGGCGTAAAGGGTTCCGCGTAGAAAACGTCCGCGCTCTATATATTCTACCGAGCCTACATGGTGGCCGGGGCGTGGACGGGCGATCAGATAGACACCGGCGATGACCAGAACGGCCCCTAAAAGGATGGATAGGTGCAAAGGCGTGCCCAGCAGAGCGGCGCTGAGCAGCACGGTAAACAACGGGTAGCTATTGGTGATGGGGAATGCGCGGCTGACGCCGATGAGTTTTAAGCTGTTGACATAAAAGGCATCGCCGACGACTCCGCCAATTACTACGGAACTGGCCAAAAAAACCAAATTTGCCCAGCTTAAAAGGGGGTAATCGTAGACACCGCCAGTGAGGAACACCAATGGGATAATGATGAGCAGGCCCAGCGCGGCTCTCAGCCCGTTTACCAAGAAGGCATCGAGACGGTTGGAGAGAGAGCGTAGGAGGATGGTGGTCACTGCCCAACAGACGGCCTGCGCCAGACCAAAGAAGATGCTCAAGGGACACCTCATACTGTGATCTGCGCTAGTATCATCGAGATCCTCTGCGGCGTCAAAACGCCGTCTTGGGCTGGGAGCGCCTGTAGGCGTGGTTTCATACCACGCTTCTCCGTGTACCTGGGGTAGAATGTTATTGGAACACATATTTTTATAGCTAGTATGGATTTTATCTTGTTTAGTAGCTAATAACCATCCAATCTGCACTTATATGTGTTCTATTCGTTGCTACTTTCGAGGGTAAAGACTACGATGAAGGCCATGGCAGCGGTGTTGTGCGCATTCAGGCGTCCTCTGGTTATAGAAGAGATCGAGGTGCCCCCGTTGGCGCCAGGGCAGGTGTTGGTGGCGGTGGAAGCTGCGGGAGTATGTGGCTCGGATGTACATATGTGGAGCGGGCAGGACCCCAGGACGCCGCTGCCCATGATCTTGGGACACGAGGGCATTGGGCGGGTGCAAGAGATAGCCGGCGAGAAGCGCGATGTGTACGGCGAGCGAGTGGCACCGGGAGATCGCATTTTGTGGGAGCGTGGCGTTACATGTGGCCGCTGTTTCTACTGTGCCGTATTGCACGAGCCGGCCCTTTGCCCAAGCCGTTGGGTGTATGGCATCCATCGTTCTCTGGAGGTGCCCCCGCACCTGAATGGTGCCTATGCCAGCCATATCGTGCTAGATGCCTCGACCCCTTTGATCCCCTTGGCCGAAGACGAAGATCCGGCGACATTTGTGGCTGCCTCCTGCTCCGGGGCTACGGCGGCCCATGGCTTTGCTTTATCGCCGGCACCCCTCGGTGGGACGGTGGTGGTGATGGGGCCGGGGCCCCTTGGCGCTTTTTCGGTGGCTTTGGCCAAGGCACAGGGTGCGGAGCATATCGTCGTCATCGGCGGCACGGCGGAACGGTTGGCGCTATGCGCTGGGTTGGGCGCTACCCTGTTGCTAAATCGCCATGAGATGGAGGAGGGACAACGGCTGGAAGCGGTGTATGCACTGACCCATGGTCGGGGGGCCGATTTGGTGGTGGAGGCGTCGGGCAGCATCGCGGCTGCCCGCGAGGCGCTCCTGCTGGTTCGAGCGGGGGGCGCCGTCTCTCTAGTGGGCTTGGGCGCGCCGGTGGGCGAGATGGCCCTGACACCTTTTGAAACGCTGGTGCGCAAGAATGTGCGCGTACAGGGGGTGTGGGTCAGCGATTTGCGTCACACTTTACAGGCACTGAGCCTCATTCGCCGGCAACCGGCGGCTTTTGCGGCGCTGGTCGATCGGCGATTTAATCTAGCAGAGGCGACGGAAGCCCTTGCCGCGGTGCGCGGTCGAGAGGTTATGAAAGCGGTGTTAGAACCAAGACGAGAACAGGATTGACGAGGTTTTATGGCCGAATTGTCTCCGGAGGAATATGCGGCCTATATCCGCAAACACGCGCTATGGAATTTTGTGGTGAATATCCTTGATGTTAGCTTTTTTATGTTGGCGATGAGCTTTATTTTCGGAGCCACAGTGCTCTCATTGTACAGCAGCTACCTGACTTCTTCGGCTGTGCTCATCGGTCTCATTGCCACAATCCAAAGTATCGGCTATTCACTACCCCAGCTCTTGATGGCCCGCAAAGCCGAACAATTGGATCATAAAAAGACGTTTGTGCAGCGGCTCAGCATTATGGAGCGGTTGCCCTATTTGTTTGTGGGTCTGAGCATCTTGTTGTGGCCTAACGCGCCGCGTTGGTTGGCCTTTGTCATCTTGGCGTTAGGCATGGCCACAGCCACCTCTGCCGGAGGCTTGGCCAGCCCGGCCTGGAATGCCATGTTGGCCAAGGTCGTGCCGGCCCACCGTCGCGGGCTGCTTTTCGGCTTGATGCGCAGCATAGGTGGGTTGATGGGTGTGGGAGGAGCTGCTCTGTCGCGTCGGGTATTGTCCACTTATACTTATCCGATATCTTTTGGAATCTGTTTTTTGCTATGTTTTGTCTTTCAGGTATTATCTTGGGTATGCCTGAGCTTGAATCGGGAGCCGCGACAACGCCCGGCCAAAGCCCCTCTGGGTATGATCGAGTATTGGCGCAAATTGCCCCACGTGCTCAAGGGCAATCCGAATTTCCTCAAGTATCTGGGCAGCCAGGCCTTGCTCATTTTCGGCACGATGGGGGTGGGCTTTTACGTGGTATATGCGCGTCAAAAGTTTGGCGTCGACGATGCCTTTGCCGCCGAATTGACCATGGCCGCACTTATCAGCCAAACGGTGAGCACGCCCATCCTGGGCTGGCTGGCCGACCGTCGCGGGCATAAATGGCTCAGCGAGGTATGCGCGCTCATTGGAATCGCGGCTTTGGTGACGGTGCTTGTAGCGCCGGATGTGCCTTGGTTGTTTGTGGTTTTTATGCTCAGCAATGCCGCGACGACGGGCATGGCGGTGGCCAATCAGGGGATCACCATGGAATTCGGCAGCTTGGAGGATTTGCCGACCTTTGTGGCCCTGGCGGGCACGATCAGTGCGATACCCATCACCTTGGCCCCCCTCATTGGAGGGTGGATCGTAGATTGGGCCGGGTACCACACGCTCTTTTGGGTGGCCATGGGCTTTATGGGGGCGGGTTGGCTATCGATGAGCCGGGCTGTGGTAGAGCCACGCTATCATTCGCGGGCCCGCTTGTCCACCGAGGCGCAGCCCGGCGCTTAACGCAAAGAATCGCGCAAGAGATGGGTCAGTTCGATAAAGCGGGTAGTATAAAGGTCGTCGATGCTGCGCGGCCTGGGGAGGTCGATGACGACTTCGCGTTCGACATGGCCCGGCCGGCGTGACATGGTCAATACGCGGTCGGAAAGGAAAATGGCCTCCTGGATGTTGTGCGTGACCATCAACACCGTCTTTTTGCGCGCTTGCCAAAGGGCGAGCAGCTCCCAACTCATCCGTTCGCGGGTCAGGGCATCGAGCGCGCCAAAAGGTTCGTCTAAGAGCAAGATGTCGGGGTCGTAGACGAGGGCGCGAGCCAGGGCTACACGCTGGCGCATGCCGCCTGAGAGGTCTCGTGGGAGCATATCGGCATAGGCACCCAGCCCTACGAGTTGGAGCATGTCCCGCGCGCGCGCTTGGGCTTCAATGCGTGGCACCCCTTGGAGCTGCAAAGGGAGCATGACGTTAGCCAGCGCCGTCCGCCACGGCATCAAATTCGAATGTTGGAACACAAATCCGATGCGCCGCTGCGGCCCGGCGAGGGGCTGCCCGTCGAGCAGGACGGTACCGGAGGTAGGGCGAATCAGACCTCCCAGGATGCGCAGCAGTGTCGATTTGCCGCAGCCGGAGGGCCCGATGAGGCAAACGAACTCGTTGGGCATGACCTGGAAGGTGGCATTGCCCAAGGCCTCGAAGGGCCCTTCAGCCGAATCGAAAAAGAGCATTTGTACGTGGTCGGCGACGAGGATCGGCTCACTCATTATTTGCTGACAAAGCGGTTGGTGTACAACTCATCGGCTTGGAGCTCCTCGCCGATGAGATTCAGTTCGCGCAGCAACGCTATCGACTCCTCCCAGGCCTGCGGGTCGCTCGCACCCAATGGGTCGCTCCGCCAGTATTCCAGACATTCTTCCAGCACGGCCCGTTGGAGTTTGGCCGTCTGTTCGTCCATCTCGGGGATAACCTTGCGGGTGATGGCGAAGGCGGTGTCGGGGTCGTTCAAAGTGTCTTGCAGGCCGCGCAAAAAGGCGCGAACTACGCCTTGCACCAGGTCGGGATCTTGTTCGATGGTTCGATCGTTGGTGATCAGCCCATTGGAGATCAGAGATGTGTAGCGATCCAGGTAAAAGGCGTTGATCTCGTATCCCCCCTCGCGCAACTGGATCGGCTCGTTAAGCGCATAGCAAATGGCGGCGTCCACGCGCCCTTCGACCAGGCTGGCCACCTGCGTATAGCCGATGACCTGTAGGTTGATGTCTTGCGGGTTGAGGCCCACTTCTTTGAGAAAAGCCAGCCAGCCGATATAACTGGCGCCCTCGGTGGCCGGCGTGCCCACAGTCTTGCCCTTCAGATCCTCAGGCCGTTGAATGCCCGACTTGGCCATCGACACCACACAGACGGGGAATCTGCGGTACCAGTTGAGGACGTATTTGACGGGCAATTCGTTGGCGCGGGCTAGAATCACCTGGTCGCCACTAGCGATGGCGAATTGAAGGTCGTTGGTGCCCACCCGCTGCAGCAGGTCGGTCTCCATACCATAGTCGAGCTCGACCTCGATCCCCTCCTCGCGGAAATAGCCACGTTCGATGGCCACGTACATGGGGGTAAACTGCACGTTGGGGATAAACCCCATGGCGATGGTCAACTTTTGAGGCGTCGATCGGGAGCGTAGGGTCGCAATGAAGGGCAGCCGACCCTGGCAGGCGACCAAGGACGAAACCAGCACAAGCAGGATGCAGACGATGAGGAGCGATTTCTTCAACGTGAACCTCCCAGATGAGAATGGATGTGTTAAATCTCCTCAGGCCAGCGCCAACGCAATAACCAGCGCTCCAAGGTAGAGACCAAAAGGTAAAGCGTGAGCGCGATGGCCATGAGGGTAAAAAGGGCCACGAACATGAGCGGCGTGTCGAACAAGCCGCGAGCCAGGTTGACCAAAAACCCCAACCCACGGTCGGCGCCCACGAATTCGCCAACGACAGCGCCAATGACCGATAAAGTGACGCCTACCTTTAACCCGCCAAAGAGCACGGGCAGCGATGCCGGCAATTCCAAATAGCGAAAGACCTGCCAGCGCGAGGCGTTTAACGATTGCATCAACTCATTTAATTCGCGGTCGACAGAGCGGATGCCGACGATGGTATTGATGAGCACGGGGAAAAAGAGGGTGAGCGCACAAACGAGCACTTTGGAAAGCGTGCCGG
Organism: Chloroflexota bacterium; assembly: GCA_014360745.1. Classification (GTDB taxonomy): domain Bacteria; phylum Chloroflexota; class Anaerolineae; order UBA1429; family UBA1429; genus JACIWY01. The sequence continues at coordinate 6,341 of JACIWY010000060.1, read as the reverse complement.
CGCCAAACCAGATGACCAGCAAAGGGGCAAGCGCCACGATGGGCACAGCCTGGGAAGCGACGATATAGGGGGATAATATCTGCTCCAATGTGCGCGACTTGGCCAACAGATAACCCAAGATCACCGCCACGCTCAAGCCCAGCGCCAACCCTCCCAGCACTTCGGAAAGGGTCACGAGGGTGTGGGTCAACAGAGTTCCTTCACGCAGCACGGCGAGGAAACGCAAAGCCACTCGCCTGGGAGCAGGCAGGAGAAAAGTGGGATAGTCGGCAATGCGCACGATCAATTCCCAAATGAGCACCGCCGCTGCCAGAACCACTGGCGCCAGCATACGTTGCCAAAGTTGCCAAAAGGGCCGAGAGCTCCGCCGATGCGCATGAACGGAGGCCAGAGGGGTCGGACACTCTTTGATTCCGCTGGTATGCATAACAAAAGCCCCGCGCTGTGACGACAGCCTCGGGGCTCGATGAAATACGTGCCACTAGGGCAAACCGCCTTCTTTCATCCGGACTATACCGTCGGCTCCGGCTTGACACCGGATCTACCATTTCTGGCTCGCGGGCTTGACTGTTCGTCATACCGCCGATCGGGAATTGGCCAGGCTAGAGATTCCCTTGAGCCGGCCTCACCCTGCCCCGAAGGCTGCATTATTAAATTCGCCGAGCATTTTAATACAGGCGCGTTCATCTGTCAAAACAAGGCCGCGACCTATCCGGCCATTCGGATTCTCGTTGACAGGCGGCGGGTAGGGTATATGATAGGGCTCGAAAAACCCCGAGATCGAGCGGAGGAACGGGTGGCCGACGACGGGAAGGCGCAAACGATGGGCGATCCCGAACCCGAAGAGCTGAGAGGGCAGGGAACGAGCATTTGGCAACCTTTGGGCCAGGCATGGCGCCCGTCGATGGCCACGATTTGGCCCTGGTTGATGGTGGCCGCAGCGGGGGCGTTTGTCGTCTTGGCGATATATTTTGGCCTTCAGCACCGCCTTTTTGCTTGTACGGCGACGGTTGAAGCTGTGGAGGGATCTACATTAGAGCTTTTGCCCGATGGCTCGGCAGCCCACGAGCCGCTCCGCGAAGGAGCGTTGCTTGAGGAGGGGGTTCGGCTCAACGCTGCTGCGGGCACAGTGGCGCGCATTCGATTCTGCACGGGCGGGATGTTGCGCATCGAATCGGCGGGGCAATGGTTCTTGCGCGAGATGGTGCGCAGCCGCAACGGGCGTTTGTCTCGGGTGGTGATCGAGCAGATACAAGGGCAGGCCAGCATCGTGTCGCCCCCTTTGAGGCATGGGCAGCAAGCGCGCACCGTGATCCGTTTGCCGCACGGCCAGGTGGAGTTGATGGGGGTGGCCACTTTGGCCACCTCGGCGGAAGGGCGCACACGGCTGTGGCTCTTGCAAGGGCGCGCTTTGGTGTTGGAGGGCTCCAAACGGCGAGAGTTGGCCGTCGGCGAAGAGGTGGTGCTCGAATAGGTAGGCCAAAGCATTGCGATAGAGAAGCGGGAGGTAGCGATGAAGCCTAAAGAGCGAGTGTTGGCGGCGCTTCATCACGAAGAGCCGGATCAGGTGCCAACGGGCGAGAACGCCGTGGATTATGAGTTGGTGGAAAAGATTCTCGGCCACGAGACACTGTACAACTCGCGCTGGCGAGAGCGGGTGGCGCTTTGGGAGGGTCGACGTGACGAGATCGCTGCCGATTATGGCACAGCTCATGTGGAATTGGTGCGCGCCCTGGAATGGGATTACGTGCGGGTGCCGGTAGTGCCCCGCAAGGGGGAATATCGTCGTCCACAGATGACCGGCCCCTATTCCTGGTTGGACGAGGAAGGCAACGAGATCCACTATCATCCGGATAGCGGCAATATCGCCGTGCGAGCCCACACGGACGATATGACCATAGACGACCTACCCGATCCTAACGCGCCCTTTGAAGTGGATCCCTCGGAACTGGACGCAGTGCGCTATGTGGTGAACGAGCTGGGCGATAGCCACTTTATCATCGGGCGCCTGCCTGTGGATGGCACTTTCCCCTGGCAGCAAACGGTGAGCATGGAGGAATTTCTGGTGCGCATGATCACCGACCCCGAGTTTGTGCATCGCGCGGTCGAAGTGTATGTGAATCGTTCCATCGCCTACATCCATGCTATGCTGGATGCGGGGTGCGATGCGGTGATGCCTACGGATGATTATTCGGACAATCATGGGCCGATCATGGGGCCGGAGCGATTTCGCACCTTTGTGCTTCCCGGTTTGGTGCGCCAGGTGGAGGCTACGCATGCCCGTGGGGGATATTTCATCAAGCACACCGATGGCAACACCTGGAACATCCTGGATAGTTTTGTGGAAATCGGAGTAGACGGCTGGCACGGCATTCAGCCCAGTATTGGTATGGACCTGCGCCTACTCAAAAAGCGCTATGGCAAACATTTGTGTTTCTTTGGAGGGGTCAACTGCGAGACATTGGTGGCCGGCACGCCGCAGGAGGCGCGTGAAGAAGTGCGTTATGCCATTCAACATGCAGCACCTGGGGGCGGCTTGGTAGTCACAACCGGCAATGTGCTGCAACCCGGCACCAAGCTGGAGAACTATATAGCGGCGCGGCAGGCGGTGCGCGAATTTGGGCGTTATCCGATCTCGATATGAGCAGCTTGTAGACCGGCTCAATAGGATGCATGAGGTGCTGAGGCTTGTCCAGCTTGAGGGCGCTCTCGTATGGTTGGCCGGACTTGTGTCGCGGTGAGGTGGCGTTCGCGCCCCGAAAGGGAGCATCCCCGTTACCAACGCTCTGGGCGACGTTGGGGCTTGTTTATAGGGCTTGTCATAACGCTGAGTATTGTCTTTTTCTTTGTTGGCCTTGAGACATGGCAGGTTTGGATGTTTATCATTATCATTTATTACGTCTTTTGGGCTACGCGGATGCGCTGATCTTGTCCAGATATGATTTGAAGGACAAGGGGTGGGAGGTATATGTTATTGCGAGCGGTGACCTTTGATTTTTGGGGAACGCTGGTAGATGCCGGCGGAAAGGGCGCGAAGCATCTGCGCATCGAAGCCCTGGCCCATTTTTTACCGCGCCTGGCCTATCAAGACTTGAATGTCGCCTACGATCGCGCCTGGGAGCGTTTTCGTGAGGAGCTGGACCGGGGCCTGGGATTGGGGGCCTCGACGATGGTGAACATGACCCTAGACCATTTGGGGGTTGCTTTGCCGCCGCCGGATTTGCGCTCGGTGATCAGGCAGTGGGAAGAAGCGTTGCTGAAGGAGCCGCCGTTGTTTTTGCCGGGGGCTTTGGATGTGTTGCGCACGTTGCGTCGACAAGGCTTGTGGACAGCTTTGGTATCGGATACCGGGATCACGCCGGGTCGGGTGTTGCGCCAATTCCTGCTGCGCCATGATGCGCTGCGGCTCTTCGATTGGCTGACTTTTTCCAACGAGTTGGGGGTGAGCAAGGCTTGCCCTCAAACATTTCGGCAGACGTTGGCCGCACTGGGCGTCAAGCCCGAAGAGGCGGTACATATCGGTGATCTGCCATGGAGCGATATTCGCGGGGCCAAGTCGGCGGGGTTGTATGCCGTGTTGTTGCTGGAAAACAGCCATCGAGAGGAGGGCATTGCCCAGGCCGACTTGGCTCTGGAACGTTTGGCCTATCTGCCGGATGCTGTGCACCACTGGGAAGAGGCGTTGCATCAAGGGGGCGTTTGGCGCCCATAAGTCGGAATTCTTTTAGGGGATGGACCTATGGCCGGGGTGCTGCGTGGTTATTTCGCCATCGCTCTGACGCCTTTTAACGAGAAGGGCGATTTGCTTTGGGATGAATTGGCCGATGAATTTGACTGGATCGTCCGCGCCGGCGCGCATGGCGTAGTCTGGCCGGTGAACAACAGTGAGCAGATGGTTCTCTCGGCCAGCGAGCGTATAAAGGGCTATGAGGTCATGGTTCAGGCTGTGGCCGGTCGTATCCCGACCATGGCTGGCGTGGCCGACACCAGCAAAGCGGGGGCGCTGGAACTGACCGAAGCAGCAGCCAAGGCCGGTGTCGATGCCACCATCGCCGTGCCTCCCTGGTCGGTGAAGATGAGCGATCCTGCCTTGATCGAGGATTTCTATCGAGATGTGGCCGATGTCGGCGGGGTGCCGATGTGCATCCAAAACCTAGGTGGGCAGATGGGCTCGAATCTGACCAGCGCCTTTGTGGCCGAGCTATGTGAGCGCATCTCTTTGGCCGAGTATGTCAAAGAGGAACGCGATCCTCATGGCACTTGGGTGAGCGAACTGATCGGCTTGAACAGCCCGGCCATCCGCGGGGTCTTTACCGGTGGGCATCGTCTGGGCATGGTGGCCAGTTACAAGCGTGGCGCCTGTGGGTGTATTGCCTCTGCCGACATGACCGACATCTGTGCGCAAATTTGGGAACGAATGGAAGCGGGCGACGAAGAGGGGGCGCGGCGCATTCAGGATGCGGAAGCGGTGTTGCGTCGGGCGATGGGGGATATTCCCTACCTGGCCAATTTGAAAGAGGTGCTAGTGCGGCGGGGGGTGTTCTCCAGCAATAGTCGGCGCAGCCTCGGCCCTTACAAGCTGGACGCTTCGCACGCCGAAGAGTTGGAACATGGGTTGCAGGCGCTGGCGCCCTATTTCCGGCTGTAATCACACCTCACCTTATTGGCGCCTTGGCTGGAGGTAGCCGGAATGATCTCGATGCTCTCTTGGGGGTATTGGGCAGGCTCTCTCTCCTGCATCCTGGGCGCCCCGGCGGCTCGTCTGGCTTTGTTGATCGAGAGCGCGCCTCGCTTGGCTCAAACGAGCAAACCCAGCCCCGAGGTATAATGGGTTTGTGCGCCGCTTTTTTATAGTGTACGGCGTGGCGGGCATGGCCGCCGTGGCCGCACATTAGTGGCGTTTGTGCGCACGCCAGCGAGTGCGACCAATCCGACCGGCGTGTTCAAAGGCGGGAGTATCTTGGTAGAGATGCTAAGGGCCCGCTTGGGGGTGTTGCTGGCCGCCGGCGTAGGGCAGATGCTCGCCCAAACGATCCGCGCTGGGCGTTCGGCCATTATCCCTCTCTACGCCGCCGATGTCCTCGGCTCGGGCGTCGGCGAAATCGGCCTGATCGTCGGCCTGGCAGCGGCCATCGACATGTCGCTCTTTTACCCCGCCGGCTGGATCATGGATCACCTGGGGCGCAAATGCGCCATTGTGCCCAGCTTTTTTATCCAGGCGTTGGGGATGCTTTGCGTGCCCTTTGCCGCGAGCTTTGCCGGCCTTCTCGCCGTCGCCGCGCTGATCGGTTTTGGCAATGGGCTTGGCTCGGGGGGCATGATGACCTTGGGAGCCGATCTGGCGCCTGCCGAGGCCCGCAGCGAGTTTTGGGGCCCCTGGCGGCTTATTGGCGATGGCGGGCATACCGGCGGGCCGATCGTGGTGGGCCAAGTCGCCGATCTGTTGGCTTTACCTCAGGCCGCCTGGGCCATGTGCATGGCTGGTCTGTGCGCGGCGCTCGTTTTCATCTTGTTGCTTCCGGAGCCGCTGCAAAAGGGAATGGGCGTGTGAAGGCGGGCGCTTAGCAAAGAATGGACCCCGTTCGGCCACGCGCTGTAGCACGGTGGCATCACTTTGGGCAGCATCCCCGGTAGCGGAACGGGAAAGAGCAGTGGGAACAAAGATATCCGATGTTTAGCGAGGCTATAGGCCCATTACTATACGACGGTATAGTTTCATCGGGAGTGATGTGTGCTTGACACCTTCGCTCATGAGAAGATACGATATATACGTAAAAGATGAGCGGCCCTAATGTCCCCAAAGGCGAACCCATGAAAGGAATACACCCGATGCCATCCTACCGGTATGCTCACGTACACATTAACGTCGTGGATATGGATACTTCTATCGCTTTTTACCAACATATGTTCGGTGCCAAGCTTTTGTCGCGAGCCGAGAATTTGCCCGGACGCACCAGCGCGGCGTTGGATCTGAACGGCATGCGCATTATATTGTCGGACAAGTTGTACCCACTCGATGCACCGATTTTGCCGGGTTGCGTCGAACCTCATCTGGGATTGGAGCATTTTGCCTTGATGGTAGATGACTTTGACGCTGCTATGGCCGATTTGCGAGCCAAAGGGGCCGAATTCTTGATGGAACCCCATGAATTCCGGCCGGGGAGTTGGATCGCTTTCGTCAAAGCGCCCGATGATGTGCGCATCGAAATCGTGGGCCAGTAGGCGGGGTTAAGACACCCGATAGGAAGGTTTTGTAGAATATTTTATGACTTGGGGGGGGAACATGGAAAGGATGCAATTGGCCATTGTGGGTTGCGGGGGCATGGGTTATCGCCATCTGC
>JACIWY010000006.1 GCA_014360745.1 Chloroflexota bacterium | reverse complement strand
GCTGGCTGGAGCGCAACGGCGGCTCGATCTATGACACCACGCGCGCCACGGTGGGCAACGTCGCCTTCGGCACCTCGACGGGGTTGAGCACCCTGCGGGGCAACACGCTTTACATGCACGTCTTTCGGTGGCCCGGCCGCGAGATCACCTTCTCGCGCATCGGCAATCGGGTGCGCTCGGTACATTTGCTGGAGAGTGGGGAACAGGTCAAGTTTGAGCAACGCGCCGACCGGGTGTTCCTAAGCGGCCTTCCGCGCCGTGCGCCGAACGAGCTGGATACGGTTATCGTCTTGGAGCTAGAGGGCGAGCCGCGCCCCTGGGACTATTTCCGCGACGGTTGGGAGCCGGCTGCAGCGCCAACCCCGGCAGAGGCACCCGCAGCCCAACCGGCGGCTGAGGAACCTGCCCCGAAAGCGGCGGAAACGCCTTAAGGCGCTCAGGGCTGCTCTTGGTCATCCGGGTCGACGGCCTCGGGTGGACGCAACAACCATTTGGCCAGCACCAACGCTGACACTCCCACCGGGATGGCCCAGATCCATATATCGACGCCCAGGATAAAATAAGCGATGGCGGCGAGGATCGTCGTCATGCCGACGCGGATATACAGTTCGCGCCAAAAACCCGGGGCCGGTTTCATCTCACCCAAATGGAACTCTGGTCACAGCCGGCGATGCGCCGATCTGCTATGATAGACGGCGGATAGAACAACTACGGAGGCAACACATGAGCGAGTATATCAACAACAGTCAGAAGCGCAAAGAGATGCTCAAGGGGCTCATCCGCGATCTGCACGCCGGCAGCGATCTGGAGGAAATCAAAAAGCGTTTCCGGGCGTTGGTCAGCGGGGTAAGCGCGGTCGAGATCGCCCGCCTGGAGCAAGAGCTGATCGAGGAGGGGTTGCCCGCCGAAGAAGTGCGAGAATTGTGCGATGTGCACGTGGCCGTCTTTCAAGAGGGCTTGCAAGAAGAAACGAGCCCCGAGATGACCCCCGGCCATCCGGTGCACACCTTCAAATATGAGAATTTCGCCCTTGGCGAGGTGCTCAAACTGCTGCGCGAAGCCATGGCCGAGCTGCCTGATGCCGATGCCCTGCGCCGCGCCAGGCAGTTCGCCGGGCAACTGGCCGAGGTGGACAAGGTCTATCTGCGCAAAGAGAACCTCCTCTTTCCCCTATTGGAGAAACATGGCGTCAGCGGGCCCTCCTCGGTGATGTGGGGCATCCACGACCAGATCCGTGCGCAGATCAAGGCGCTGCGCCAAGCGCTGGATCAGGGGGAAGCCGCAAAGGCGCAAGAGATTTTCGGCCCCCTGGCCGAGGCCATCGAGTCGATGTTCTATAAGGAAGAACATATCCTCTACCCCACAGCGCTGCGCATGTTGAGCGACGCCGAGTGGGCGGCCATTCGCGACCAGAGCGATGAAATAGGGTATGCCCTGATCCGGCCGGGCGATCAATGGCAGCCCGAAATCCAAGAGGCGGCCGAGATCCCGCGCGGCTATACCGCCCCGGCCGGCGCTCAGCAGGGGCAGATCGAGCTGGATACAGGCGCGCTCAGCGCCGAGCAGCTCAATTTGCTGCTCAAGCATCTGCCGGTGGACATCACCTTTGTGGACGAGAACGACACCGTGCGCTACTTCTCGGCGACCCCGGAGCGCATCTTTGTCCGCACCCCGGCCATCATCGGGCGCAAGGTGCAGAACTGCCATCCCCCGGCCAGCGTACACATCGTGAACCGCTTGCTGGACGAGCTGCGCCAGGGCAAGCGCGATGTGGCCGAGTTTTGGATCCACATGGGCGAAAAATATGTGTACATCCGCTACCTGGCCCTGCGCGATGACGAGGGTCGCTATCGCGGCTGCGTGGAAGTGACCCAAGACGTGGCTCCGCTCCAGCGATTGACGGGAGAGCGGCGGCTATTGGACGAGGTGGAATAAAGGTCAGCGGACCATGCTATAGCACGAAATCGCCTATCGCTAACGTGAGCACGCTCAGCGCGGCGCCCGAGACGAAAAACAGGGCCCTGGGGATGTTGCGCGCCCAGCGGGCGCCGCTGAGGGCGTAGCCAAGAAAGGCGCCGGCGATGAGGGCAATGGCCAAGACCAACCACCACCGAGATTCCCAAGGCGCAATCGCGCGGTGTGCGTACTGCGTCTGCATCTGCAAAAAGCGGCCGAGCATCCGCGTGAACAAGGGCAGCGGGATCAGGATGGGCCGTGTGTAAAAGACGACAAAGCCCAACGCCACCGTTATCCCATAAACCAGGCCATCGGCACGTTCATCCCAACGCCCCCGCGCCCAAGCTATGGCCAGGATGATGCCGAACCACAGGAGCGGGACGAAAAAGAGCCTTTCAAAGATCAAGGCGGGGACGGCGCTCAACATCCCGGCGACAAAGAGCAGGCCGAGCACCCGTGGGGAAGCAGGAGTGTAGTGACATTTCTCATAGATCGATGTATAGAGCAGATAGGGCACCCCCAGATACAGAACGCCGTTGAACGAATTGATGCTCAAGGTACGGTAAAAGTAAATGTATTGAGCGGATAGCTCCAAAGCGGATATACTACTAAAAAGAAGCATAAAACCCATAAATAAAAGCAAGCGTCGCAACGATCCCGAGATAAGCCCCAGGCTCATTTGCAGGATCTCCCAGGACATCCCCCCCACAAAAAGCAGCCAAGGCCAGAAGGCGATCAAAGGGCTCCCCTCTTCAGCTTCGGCCAAAGAGGCAAATAATACGTGAAAATAGCTGTACAAGACCAGGAATCCGAACAACCAGATTTTGAACAACGTGACGAGCCGCTCGCCCGACATTTTTCTCCCGACCCATAGCCCGACGGTCAGAAGAACGATCGCTCCGGTGAGATACAGATGACAATTCAGCGCGACAAAGAGGGGCGGGGAAAAGGCCAATGAGGCCAGGCCAAGCGCCAGGGCAATCCCTAATTTCGGAGGCATCAGGCCGAACAGCGTCGGGGGCAGGCTGTAAATGGACACGTAACCGATCACTCCCCAGATCACCCATAGTAAAAGGATAAGGATATTCAACAGGTGAGGGGGGACGACGCGCCGGATGCTCTGGCTCGCCCATTCCACCAGATCCTCTGCACCGCCGAACAGGTCCAGGCCGATCCAATACCAATACAGGCCGACCAAGCCGAGCAGATTGTGAAAGGCGAGAAATGCATTGACAAAGGTTTCATCGGGCGCAGCCCGGAGCCAGGCAAGCGCATAAAAGCCCATAAAAAGCACCGCGCTGATGCCGAAAACGACAAAGGGCTTGAGGGGACGCTCCTTTAGAGACCAGGGATTGGCCACCACCAAGAGGTAAAGCCCGGTCAGAGCGAGATGGCCCACAGACCTGGGCAACAGCGCTTTCAGCCCTAAGCTGGGCCAGGTCAACAGCGAGACGATATAGCAAAGCAAGGCCAACAGGGGCAGCCGCCATCGTCCCGGGTGCGTCGAGCGCCAACAGCCATAGTGGAACGAGGATAAACCAAACCGTGCCGCCCAGTGCAATCCCGGCTAAAAGACCGTAATATGCAACATAGGCCGCGGCGACGACATACGCGCCCAGGCCGCACGCAGCGGCCCCAACCAAAAGATAGGCCCAGGCAAAGGAGCCGATGAACAAGGAGACGATCAGCGCCGGCAGGGGAGCATGAACCTGCTCCCCCTCCCAAAGCTCGGCGTTCAACGTGGGGAATTGCCCGCCGTAAAGGCCGATATAGGCCGTGGCAAACACCCCAAAGGCCAGGATGGCCAGACCTACTTGCACCAGAGGCCCGCCACGCACCAACCTCTGCAGGGCGGCCAGCCCTTTCCCCTCGCTTCCAGCGCGCACGATGAGCACGTAATCCCTGGCAACGGAGAAAACCAGCCGGCCCAGGCGGGCGACCAGGACCAGGAATCCGGGGCGACGTTTCTCTTCCATCGTTCGTCGGCCCTCCGTTTTGCAAGCGCGGCGCATAGCAAGAACGTACCGCTCTACCTCTTGTATTTCGTGCCGTCAGCCGCTCACGACCTGCCGCAGCCGCTTGGCCAGGCGCTCGTCATCGCCCTCCACCAACGTCGTGACCGAGAAGCGCAAGGTATCGAGCTCCAGACCCCAGGGTAGCCAGACGCTGGGCTTCCCCGAACGCAACTCCTGAGCGACGTCGGCGACGCTTTTGTGGATCAGGCGAGGATTGAAAGACAGCTGCACACCGGTGACCGGCTCGCCGAACAGCTCCGCCGCAACGCCAGGGATGTCGTTCAATAAGGCCTGGAGTTTCTCGGCACGTTGCCGATATTCGGCAAAGCGCGCCTGGTGATCCATGCTGAGCCACTCGCGCAAGGCCTCGACAAGGGCCACGATCTCTTGCCGATCGAGCTTCATCGGCCGGCCGATGGTGTAGGGCGGCCCATACTCAAAGCCGACAAAGCTGTGATAGGCAGCGGCCTCCACCAACTCGCGCCGGCCACAGAGAAAGCCGCTCGAATTGGGCGCGCCGAAATACTTGCCTGAATGGGCAACGAGATCGGCGCCCATGGCCGAGAACAACTTCATCCGCTCCGGCGGATAAACCTGTCCGGCGGCATCGACGATGACGGGTATCTTGTGCCGTTGGGCGATGCGCACCACCTCCTCCAGGGGGACGGTGTTCTCGCGCGCACGAGAGGCCACAAAAAGGATCGCCGCCGTGCGCTCGCCGATGGCCGCCTCGATTTGTTCCGCGCGCACTTGCGATTCATCGCCGACTTGGACGAGCCGCGCCCCAGGGACAGTCACACAGCGTTCGTACTTGTAACGCTGGGTGCCCTGGATGATGATCTCGTTGGGCATGCCGGTAGTATCGGGCAGCCGCGCCGCCCTGTCCGCATCTTGGCCAGCTATACAGGCGGCCGAAGCCAGCGCCATGGCGGCGCAACAACCGGAGGTGATATAGGCCGCCTCCACACCCAACAGCTCAGCGACGACCTGGCCGCTCTGGGCCAAAAGCGCCTTCATGTCCACAAAATGACGGTTGGCCCGCTCCATCGCCTCTAACACGCGCGGCGAAAGGATTTGGCCGCCCAAGACGGTCAATAACCCTCCGCTGGCATTGATGACCGGCCCCACCCCTAGTTCGTCGTAGACCGTCCACTCTTCGCTGCTCATAATCCCTCCTACTCTGAAAATAGCAGGCTATGAGGTGGTGGGCACTTGGCCCGTTTGCGGGCCATGCCCGCCACCTGAGGCAACACCTTGGCGGGCGTAAGAGGGAACATATTCCCGCGCATGGCGGTACATGGTCAGGACGTTCTCCAGCGGCACATCGGGCTGAATGTTATGCACCGCGCCGAGAATATAGCCCCCTCCCTTGCCCAATTCTTCGATGCGCCGCTCCACCTCGGCGGCCACCTCCTCCGGCGTGCCCATCGGGAGCACATATTGCGTATCGATGGCCCCCCAGAAAGCCAGCCGATCTCCATAGCGGGCCTTGAGGGCCTTGGGGTCCATCCCCGCCGCCGAAACCTGCACGGGGTGAAGGACATCCACCCCGATCTCGATCAAATCCTCTATGATGTCGACCACGGAGCCGCAGGTATGGAAAAAGACCTTGCCCGGCGACATGTCGTGCATGAGCTGAAAATAGGCCCGATGGCGGGGTTTGATCAGCGTCCGATAGGCCTCCGGCGACATCATGAGCCCGTTCTGCAAGCCTAGATCGTCGGAGGCCATGAGCACATCGGCTTCCTCCCCCACTTCATCCAGGATCTCGCGACATATGGCCAGGCTTACTTCGAGCACCGCGTCGTAAAGCGCCGCGGCAAGCTTTCTGTCGCTGGCGATATCGATGAACCAATCTTCAAAGCCACGCAAATATTGGCTGGTGTGCACAAAGCCGCTGGGCAGATTCAACACCACGGCACAGCCCGTCTCCTCGCGAATCTGGCGCACCCTTTCCTTTAGCCCCCGACGGCGTATAGGATCGTGAGGGTCGGGCCAAGGATAGCGGGCGATATCCTGCACAGTGATAGGGCCGGCCAAAGGGAAGCGGACCTCGTCGTAATAGTAGGAGCCCGGCGGGTGAACCCGCTCTACGCCCCATTCATCCCGATAATGTTGCTCATCGATAAGCACATCCGGCGGCGCCGACGGAAAGACGCCTCTGGTATCGATATCCAAAGCCCGCAAGATGCGCTCGTCCACATCCACCACGCGCATCATGCGGCTGATGAGCACATTTTCGGCGACAATGCCCCAATACGCCTTGAGACGCTCGTACCCCTCGACGACGATGCTCGAATCGCGGGTGCTGGCCAGATCAAGGGGTACCCGATCCGGCTGTTCATGGTTCAAGGCTGCCATCACCCGTTCTCTGTGCCCCATCTCGCTCATCTCTAATCCTCCTGCGACTCCTCTGTCACGAGGTGTTGGACACCTCATACCTAGAACCCCTCGGCCAACTCGCGGACGATGGCCGCCCAGCGGGCCAATCGGTTGGTCTCTCCCTGCACCGTTTCGATGTCCTTAAGGTGGACGTGCACATACCCTCCCCGACAGGCCGCCAAGCCCTCGCCGATGATGCGGCGGATGCGCGTCTCGTCCCAACTCGTACAGACCATATCGGCCGGGTTGGGCCGCCAAGAGATGACATAGTCGCGACCGATCTGCTCGGCGCAGCGCCGCACGTCGGCGCGTGGCGTCACGGCGATGCTGCGCAGGTTTTTGAGTTGGCGCAACATGTCAATCTTACACGTCAGATCTTCGCAGCAGCCATAATGCACCAAGCCGAAATGCTCCATGATCCGCATCTGTTGCTGAAAAAGGAACTCGTCGTGGAAACGCGGCGAGACCAGTGTGTACTCTTGGGCCGCGCAAAAGCCCCACAAATCGCGTCGCCGCCGTGGCCCCGAGTTGGCGCGGGGGCTCTCCAATTCTTCGGCGTAGGGCATGGCCTGGTTCTGATGATTCGTCAGGCTCAGGTCGCCGGCCTCCTCCGCCTGCTGCTGGTTGGCCAAAACGCCGTCGCGCAAGAAGATCAGCAACGCTTTGAGCTGTTGGGGCGCCTCGTACATATCCAACATCATGCGATCCAGGCCGCGCAGCGCCGCGCTCGTCGTCGAGAGATCGGCGGCAAAGCCCCACAGCACGGGGCCGCGATTTACGTTCACCTCCAGAATGTCGCCCACGGCCTCCTGGAGGCGCTCCACATCGCGCGCCGTCGCCGCCTCATCGATCTCATGGCGCGGCGGCACGAGCCCGGCCATTTGCCCAAAACCTCGGCTGGGATTGGAAGGGTCGAGGTTTTGGGCAAAATCTTCCCAGCTCTGCAGGAAGGGCCGCCCCTTCCAGGCGCCGCCCTCCACGCCGGGCAGTGTGCGCTCCGGCGGCGCGCCCCAGGCCTCGCCATAGATGCCACGGGGCGTTTTGAGCGTGGCAAGCTGGGTGATCCAGGGCTCGATGATATAGTCATCGCCGACGCTGTCGTGAAATATCTCCATGCGCAAAAAGCGCTCATGTTCCCGATAAAAGGGATCGCGGCAGGAAAGGGCATGGTCGCCAAAGACCTCGCGACACCACACGTTCCATATGCCATAGGTGGCCAGCACAGGCGGCCGAGTGGGCTTGAGGCTGAAATGTCGGCGCCAGAGCTGGCGCCGTTCCTCTTGCACCGGCTTGGCTGCGATTTCAGCATAGCGGCTGGCCAGATCGCGCAGGATCGAGATGTCGTGAGCGTTTTCCGTCATGGGTTTCTCCCTCTTTAGGAGATAAAGGATCCCTGGGACGATTCGGAAGCCGGGATTGAGCCGGCCACGGCTTCATAGCGCACGTTTACAACGATCTCGGCGGGCGGATCGGGGATCCACACCGTCTCATTATCCCATAGGGGCCAAGGCCGGCCGTTGAGGGTCACGGAGGCGATCGGCCAACGCCGGGGATGGCGCAGATGAAGCGCCACCTTCTCAGGCAAACGCTCTGGAGCAAGCGTTATCTGCGTCGAGATGACATCCGCCGAGGACTCGATGCCCAAAGAAATCGGCCCGAAATAACTGGCCATGCGATGCAGGCCGAAACGCTCCCCTGGGGCAAACCAGGCGCGAGGCGCGCCCAGGGCCAGGTGTAAGGTCTTGCCCTCCTCGTGCAGCAGGAAATGGCGCAGCCAGATCAACGCTTTGGCCTCGTCGGAGCTCTTGTAAAAAGGCCCCACACCGTGGCCGGGCTCGATGACGGGGTGCTCGGTGAAGCAGCGCACATCGGGATAAAGGCTAACGCCCAAGTTGTTAAACAGAGCGCGCAGGGCTTGCTCGATCTCTCCCCGCCGCAAGTAGTCGATGCCCAGGTCCATCAAGTTGGGCTGGATAGTCACGCCGCCCAGGCTGAACCACTCTTTTTCCACGTCCACGGGTCGGCCGTACTGGCGATGGACGAAAAGGTTGTCCTCCAAGTCTTGTAACACCCAGGTCATCTCGGGCTCGTTCGGATCAAAGACATCCCCCTCCATGAGATGGGCGGCGCCATAGGCCGCCTCGCGAAACCAGCCCCACTCTCTACCCCGCAGGTGGGTGCGCGTGGGGATATGGGGGATATAGGTGCCATCCAACAGGCGCACGACGGGCGCCTCGATCATGGCCCGCCGTGCGGCAGTGCGGATGTCCTCGCGATAGGCGGCGGCCTCGCGCAACAATCCCTCGGCGGCAGGGTGGCCGATCTCGGCCAGGCACTCGGCCAAGCGTCGCATCCCGTTGTAGGCATGCGCGTTGACCGCGAACCAATGGCGCCACTCCCGATTATCCTCCAAATGTCCGGCGGGCAACAAGCCCCAGGCCGCATCAGGCCGGCCGTCGGGCCCCTGGCGTCGGGTGCGCCTGCGCTCGCGGGCAACCAGTTCACAGGCCGCCGCCAGATGAGGCGCCACCCGCGCCAGCCAGGCGCGATCGCCGCTGTAGCGATAATGGTCGGCCAAGCATTCCATGATCACACCGTGATCCAGGTTGTAAGCAAAATGGCTCCATTGGGGCTCTCCGGCGTCCAGATCGAGGCCCATCAACGCGCCTTCGGCCGAGGCAAAGTCGCCGTCCAGCGGTTTGAGGCCCTGGGTGTGCAAAAAGGTCTCCAAGTAGCGCGCGGCCCGCTCATGGTAGCCAGCTTGATCGAGCATGGTGATCTGCCAACAAGCCTCGTTGCCGCAAGCGCCGTAATTCCACGTAGCCGCGGGCACCACGGTCAGCTCGCTGGCCGGATCCTTGTCGGCACTGATGGCCACATGGACGCGCGCCGCCCGGGCAAGATCGTTCAAAAGCCCCTCAGGCAGATCGAACTGGCCCCCACTTTGCCCATAAGCCCGCCAATAGGCGCCGACATCGGCCAACAGGGCGTCATAGTCCAGCGCGCTCAACCGCCCCCAAACATCGGGCTCGCTCAAGCCGACAAAGGGGAAAGCAAAGGTGACCGTATCCGTCTCGTAGCCGTCCAACTCTATGCTGTAGAGCAGCGCGCCGGGCGTGGCCAGCGAGCCGCCTGGAGCCGAGGGATGGGCCGTGAGCTGCCAACAGCCTCGCGCCTGCCCAACCAGGGCACAGCGCAAATAGGCGCGCCCATAAGGCTGGATGCGCCATTGGCGCTGCACCGGCTCGGCGGGGACGACGCGCCCCCGGGCTAGGAGCAATCCCTCGCGCCAGACGAGCTCCTCCTGAGGGGAAACGGCCAGCCATAATTGGGCTACCTTGGGGTAGTGAGTGGTGTTGCGCAGGCGAAAACGCATCAAAGCCACGATCGGCTCATCGCCATGGCGCTGTTCCGGCGGGAGCATGGGGCCGTCGAGAGGGGCGACAAAGACCGTTTGCTCGTATTCGATCTCGCGATCTCTCCACGAGCTGATCACCACCGGCAGCCAGCCGTCCAACAGGCGTTGCCTCGTCACATCGCGACCCTCGCGAAAGTCGGGAGGGTCGCCGCTGCCAAAGCGAAAGCGAAGTAGAGTGCCGGGCCAATCCAGGTCGCGCCCGTCGCGCCCCGAAAGCTTGAGCGCGGCCTTGTCGGCGAACAGTTCGCCGTTGTAGCGTAGCGCCCATTCCTGCCGGCCCTCGTCGAGGCTCAGCGGCAAATAGCGACCATAAGGCTCTTGCTTGGTGACATCGAGCGCGGGGATCTCGGCCATGGCCCGCGCCAGTGATTGTTCCGGCTCTTGCGAGACGCGCTCGTGGATCGGCAGGGGCATGCCGCCCAGCTGACGCTTGAATGCGGGCCATTCGATCTGGTGCTCGCCTGAGCGGATCCAGGCATCGTACGGCGTGACATAGATGGGGCCGGAGTCGAGATCGTCCACCAGGAAGGAAAAGCCGGCCGCGCCAGTGTGCACCGTGACGATAGTGCGATCCATGGGGCTGCCAACCGCTTGAAGCAACTCCAAGCGCAACCCAAGAGGGCCATCGGGGGCGACCACCTGCCAGCCGTTGGCGGCCGTCATCCTGAGGCGCTCCGCCGATTCGGGGAGCGGCTCCAACGAGCACAAGAGGCCGTCATAGACGGAAAGGGTGCCGCTCCAATCTCGCCCCTCCGCGCGGCCATCCACGCCGAACTGCACCAATACCTCACGTTTATGCCAGATCGAGGGCGAATAAGCGTGGATGGCGACGAGGCTGGGCCGCGCCTGCCCCTCTATAAGGGCGCGCAGCTTGAGGGTGCGTCGAAAGCGAGCGCGATAGTCCGCCGCCTGCTCGAGCGCTTCGGCGGCCTCGCGACCCAGCTCAGGCAGATCGATGGCATCGGGGAGAAAGGAAAAGACGTTGCCCTCGACATAGGCCTCGCCGCGCATCGTCACCCAATGGCCATGATAGGGATCATCGACGCCCAGCCACCCGCGACGGGCACCAGGCCGACGTTCCGGGGCCACCTGCGGCCAGTGATGGCGCCAATACTGGAGGCGCACTCCTTTTTGCAGGGCGCCGGCGAACACGAGGACCACGCGAGCCACGTCGCGGGGATTATCCCACTCCAGGCCGACCTGCCAGGCGCCGGAGTCGGGATCGCGCTCGGCCTGTAGCGCGCCGGCGGGGTCACAGCCTAAGGGGTGCGCCTGCACATCGCGCCCCTGAGTGCCCGTCCACCAGCGAGGCTGGCCCCAGGGAGCCACATCCACCGGCTTGCCGACCCACTCGTTGATCATAGCTCCCCCTTCATCGACCCGGCGAGGTCGCCATCGCGAAGCAAGAGTCGGAACGCCACAGCTGCCAACAGCAGACCTCCTGCGGCATAATAGGGCCAGAGACGGCGCCGTTTCTTCTCGCAGCCCAGGGTGGCTTTGTCGGCCGTTTCCATCGGCTTCGATACGCTCGCCCAAGTAGCCGGCCCCTCGGGCGACGCCGCCGGCGGAGCACTTTTCCCTGATCGGGCGGATTCCCTCTCACGCCCCGCCTCCGGCTTCTCGGGCTCCTCGGTCGGTGAAGATTGCCCGACGACCCGCACGGGGCCTTCGGCAGGCACCATCTGCGCGCCAAAGCGATGAGCATAAACCCAGGTAAACTCGGCACCAAAGAAAAAGATCTGCGCCGAATAATAGAACCAAATCAAGATGAGCACCAACGATCCGGCTGCGGCATAGACGCCTGTGAGATCGGTATTCCCCAGGTAGAGGCCAAGGGCGAACTTGCCGATCGTGAACAAGGCGGCCGTCACCAACGCCCCAACCCAAACATCGCGCCAAGCAATGCGAACCTCGGGCACCAGCCTGAACACAAGGGCAAAGAGCACCGTGATAATCAAGAAGGACAAGAGTTGATCGCCCACGCGCACGAGGCGGACGGAGATGGGCAAAACCTGGCTCAGGAACTCGTCCAGCGCCGCCAGGCCAGCGCTCAACAGGAGCAGGACAATGAGCAAGAGGCCGGTCAGGCCAACCATGAGAAAGGCGAGCACGCGCTCCTTGATGACGCCCAAGATACCTCGTCCGGGCTTGGGGCGCACCCCCCAAATCGTGTTCAGCGCGCCTTGTAGCTCGGCAAAGACCGCCGAGGAGGCCAGGAGCAGCCCAGCAATGCCGAGGATCATGGCGATCCCATTGCCCTTCGGCACTTTCACGCTCTTGAGGATTTGCCCCACCATCTCTGCCGCGCGCACGCCGATCATCGCACGCACCTGCGCAAGCAGCGCTTCTTTGGCCATGCTTCGATCATAAATCCAGGCGGCGAGGGTGAGGATGACGACCAGCAGCGCCGGTAGGGAAAGAAGCATGTAATAGGCCAGGGCTGCGGAAAAGCGTGGCACTTTATCTTGGTTCCAGCGCTTGTACGACGCTTTGAGAAGCTGAAATATCTCCTTCATCCTTCACTCATTTCCGAGCCCACCGAACGCGCCTTGATGGCCACCGATAGATGGCTTCTAGTCGGGGAAATGGATCACATCCGCCCGACAATGTTCGCACAGCCGAAACTGGGGCAGCAACGCGGCGCATGCCTCCCGGGCGTTGCGCAGTTCATCGCAGGTGGGCGGAGGGCGGCCCGCCATCCGCCCGGCCGGCAAAAGGGGCATCAAGTTCATGAGCGGCACGCCTAGGTCGCGGAGCGTCGCGGCCAGATCGAGCACATGACCATCGTTCACATCGGGGATGAATACCGTATTGACCTTGACCGCCAAATCGGCGGACAGCGCGGCGCACAAGCCGGCGAATTGTTTTTCGATCAACAACGTAGCGGCCTCGAGGCCGCGATAGAGCCGCCCCTGATAGCGCGCCCATAGGTAAATCTGCGCGGCCACTTGGGGATCGGCGGCATTGATCGTCACGGTGAGCGCCTGGACCCCGACGTCAAGCAAGCGAGGCAAGGAATCTTGGAGGAGCAGGCCATTGCTGCTCAAGCAAGTGAGCAAATGCGGGAATTCCCGATGGACGGCGGCCAGCGTCTCAAAGGTCTCCTCGTTGGCCAACGGCTCCCCAGGGCCGGCCACGCCGACAACAAAGGGTTGCCTTTCGTGCTCGCGGACCAGGCATCGCACCCGCTCCAGCGCCTCGGCCGGGCGGAGCACCTCTCGCGCCCAACCCGGATGTTGCATGATCAGATTGGCGCAGAGGCGTCGCTCGCAAAATGCGCATTGAATATTGCAGCGCGGCGCCACGGGCAGGTGGACGCGCCCCACCTGGGCGTGAGCGCGCTCATCGAAACAGGGATGGCGCGCGGCCACCTGAGCGCGAGCGTTCATACTTCCCCCTTGGCAATATCCACCCCTCGCTGCTCGAAGTGGCGGCGATAGAGAGCCTCCAGGCCAGGCACCTCGTCGATGGGTGTGGGGATAACCCGCGAGGTGTTGGCCAGCAGGCGGCGGGCTAACTCGCGAAAGACCTCCGCTTCGGGCGAATGAGGTGCGTGCTCGACCACCGTGCGCCCCTCTACCTCACAGGCGCCGATGACCGAGCTACGGGGCACGACGCCGATGAGCTGGCTGCCCAACCTCTGGGCGAACTCGGCCAATACCGAACGCTCAAAGGCTTCGTCGCCGTTGCTGTTGCAGATCACGCCGGCCAGGCCGGTGCGCCCGCGACGGGCCAGCCTCTGGATGCCTTTGGCAATATTGTTGGCGGCATAAAGGCTCATGAAATTGCCCGAGCAGAGCAAATAGATCTCCTCGGCAAACCCCTGACGGATGGGCTGGGCAAAACCGCCACAGACCACATCGCCGAGGATGTCATAGATGACCACATCCAGATGATAGGTGCCAAAGGCGTCCAGATCTTGGAGGATCTGCAGGGCGGTCAGCACACCGCGGCCGGCGCAGCCGATGCCCGGCTCGGGACCACCAGCCTCCACGCAGTGCACCCCGCCGTTGCCCTCAAAGACAATGTCTTGCAAGGATATGGCGCCCTGGTCGCGGCCGGCGCGCAATTGATCACGCAGCACATCAAGCACGGTGGGGATCATGCGCCCCTGGGTAAGGGTGCGGGTCGAATCGCGTTTGGGGTCGCAGCCCACCTGCATCGTCTGTAGGCCCATCTCCCGAAAGGCCATGGACAAATTGGAGGCCACGGTGCTCTTGCCAATGCCGCCCTTGCCATAGATGGCAATCTGTCGCATAGCTACCACCTTGCCTTATAACGTCGATACCTAGAACGATAGCGGTCTAGGCGGTCGTTCTGGATCTCTTCGATGATGTTCAACATCCCCTGATAACCGAAATAGGCCCGATCGGTGAGCCGGACGCGCGAGAGGGGGTTGAGTAAGCGCAGGGCAAAGGGGATGCCCAAGTCCTCGACGGCGTGACGCTCGATGTTGCTGCCCAGCACCATCTCCGGCCGCGCCTCGGCCAGGGCGGCGCGGGCGGCATAGACATCGGCATCGAAGACGATCCGGGGGGCCAGGTCCAGCTCGGCCAGCTCGCGCCGCAGCAACGCGCGCGCAGCGGGTTGGGCCGAGCGCAAGCAGACCAACTCCGGGATCATCTCCAAGTCCTCACAGAGGAAGCGCAACAACGGGATGCCGATGGTGGCATCGGCCACCACCGCCGTGGGGGCACGATGGAGCCCCGCCTGTTCCAGGCCTTTGCGCCGACACGTCTCGATCACCAGCTTCTCGCCACGGGCGATCAGCTCGGCGGCTTTTCCCCGGGCCCCCAACCGCTCCCCTAACTCGCTTAACCACCGTTGGGTGTTGGTAAAACCGATGGGCAGCGGCAAATCTTGGCACCAGGGGGCAATGCCAAAGTGTGCCTCCAGTGCGTCGATGGCGGGTTGGCCGGCGTCGTGGCTGAGAAGCAGGCTGCCTTCCGCATAAGGGATGCGCCGCAAATCGCTCAAAGGGGTATCGTGGGTAAGCGTGGCCAGGACGATGGCGCCCATCTCGGCCAAAACCCCCTTGACCCAGTTCAAATCTCCCATCCAAGTGGGGTTGGCGTTGGCGTGCGGCGCGACCAACACCAGCGAATGCGGGAGGTGTTCCTGCCCGTCCGCTTCGGGCACGAGGCGTTCCAGAATAGCCTCCAGAGCGATGTCGGTGCCACGGTTCTGGTCGCCGCGAAAGCCGGCACACTGGATGGGCACAAGCTGGAAGGGCACCTGGGGCTGCGCCTCCTCGCACACGGCCAGGATGTCATCGCCGACGATCTCCGGGCCGCAGGCGGTCAATACAAAGAGCACCGGCACATCGAATTCACGCGCCTCAAGGATCGTCCGCAAAAGGGTCGCCTCGCCGCCATAGACGATCTCGTCCTCACACAGCTTGGTGCAGAGGGTCACCGTCTCGGTATAGTCGGCGTCTTGCCAGCCAAAGGCGGCGTCCACGAGCTGGAAGCAGCCCTGGGGCGAGTGGGCCAACACACAACAGCCCTTGATCCCCAACGCCACCTGGGCCGCGCCATAGAGTGCGCAGCGCAGGTAGGGGTCGTGACATTTGGCCTCGGACCAGCGATCGTCCATGAGGATCACTTTCTATGCGGGAAAACGCGACCAAGTTGGCCCAAAACTCGATCCTGACAACCTTTATGATACCACATCGGCGCGCGCCTGACCACCAAAATCATCGGGGCAAACGCCCACTCGACCGAAGCGCGGGGCCCTGCCCCGCTCGCATCCCCGACGCCCTCGCCCCAATTGCATACTTGTCGGCGGGCATGCGTCTATCTTGGCGTTTACAGCCTCATGGCTTGATGGGCAGAGATTTGGGTTTTATAATGCGTTTACCATCAAGATCGAGGATCAAGCACCTGCCGTTCGAGCTTGATGCGGATGCTCTGGGCCCATACGTATACGGGCGCTTTGATGGGCAGACGAACCAACTGGAGAACGCGATCATCGCCGAAGGCCGCCGCGAGCAGTTACGGGTGACAAGCGTCGATGCATTGTGAATCTGCTCAAGCTGAAACAAGAGTACAACTTGACGCAAGTAGTCCCCGTATCCAGAGGACACCATAAAGAATGAAAATGCGTCTTTCCTTGTCATGCCAGGTGCCCGCCAACTTGAGCGGCCATCGGAGGAGTGATGAACCCTTCGATCTTTGATAATCCGGAGGGGATAGCCTCCGAGATCGAGGCCGAGATTCGCGCGCTGGCCGTGCGCAACACGCCGAACGTGCGGGCCATCCGTTGCGGCTACTCCCGGCTGCTGCAAAAGGCCGACCCGGAGTTTGTCCTCGCTGTGGCCAGGGCATTGCTAACGAATTACAATCACCGTGAATTTGCCTACGAATTGATCGCGCACCACCGGGCGGCCTTTCAGCGTATTGGAGAGGCAGAATTGGAGGAACTAGGCCAGGGCATCGACAGTTGGTGGTCGGTGGATTCTTTGGCCCGCGCGCTGGCCGGGCCGGCTTGGCTGAAAGGCCAGGTGTCGGACGAGCTATTCGTGCGCTGGGCACAGTCGGAGGATCTCTGGAGGAACAATCTCAACACAGGGCTCAAGAACCCGAGGAGGCATGCGCGATGAAGGTGCTCATCATTTACGATTCGGTTTTCGGCAACACCGAGCAGGTGGCCCGAGCAATGGGCGAGGCGCTGCGCGCCCAGGCGGAGGTCGACGTTCTTCGGGTGGGCGATGTCAAGCCGGAACATCTGACGGGTTTGGACGCGCTCTTGGTCGGCTCGCCCACCCGCGCCTTCCGACCCACCCCCGAGACCACCAAACTTTTGAACGGCATCCCCCGAGAGGGGTTGAAAGGGGTCAAGGTCGCGGCCTTTGACACGCGGATCGACCCGAGCGATATCCATTCGCCCATCCTCTCCTTCTTCGTCAAGCTGTTCGGCTATGCCGCCAAACCCATCGCCGACAAACTCGTGAAAAAAGGGGGAGATCTGGCCGCCCCGCCGGAGGGGTTCATCGTCAAAGGGTCGGAAGGGCCGTGGAGAGAGGGCGAGTTGGAGCGCGCCGCCGAGTGGGCCAAACAAATCATCGCCGCATGACTATTCTGGGAGGCCGCCATGCGCTTTTCCAGGCTTTTTGGCCGCACCTTGCGCGAGGCGCCGTCGGAGGCCGAGCTGATCAGCCATCAATTGGCGCTGCGCGCCGGGCTCGTGCGGCCATTGGCCACGGGCATCTATTCCTATCTGCCTTTGGGCTGGCGCGCGTTGCAACGCATCGGCGCCATCGTCCGCGCCGAGATGGAGCGCATCGGCGCCCAGGAGCTATCCATGCCGCTGGTACAGCCCGCCGAGCTCTGGCGGGCGACGGGGCGCTACGATGCCCCATCGCCCGGGCCGGCCTTGGTGCGTTTCCGCGATCGCAACAGCCACGACATGGTGCTGGCCATGACCCACGAAGAGGTGGCAACTGCCCTGGCGCGCAGCGAGATCGATTCCTACCGCCAACTGCCCTTGATCATCTATCAAATCCAGCCCAAGTTCCGCGACGAGCCGCGCCCGCGCGGCGGTTTGGTCCGCGCGCGCGAGTTCTTGATGCAAGACGCCTACAGCTTTGATGCCGATGAGCAAGGGCTAGAAGCCTCTTATTCCTCCATTCATCGGGCTTACCTTAACATCTTGGCGCGCTGCGGGTTGGACGTCTTGCCTGTGGAGGCGGACACGGAGATGGTGGGCGGCGGTGCTTCGTGCGAATTCATGGTGCCCCACGAACTCGGCGAAGACATGGTGATCCGTTGCCCGAGCTGTGGCTATGCCGCCAACGTCGAAACGGCGGGCATTCGCCGCGGGCGTCCGGGCGGGGAGGGCGAAGCGCCCCTACCGTTGGAGCGCGTGGCCACACCCGGAGCCACCACTATCACCAGCCTGGCGCACTATTTGGGCGTTCAGGCATCCAAGACGCTCAAGGCGGTCTTTTTCCAAAGCTCGGCGGGAGAGCTCATCTTTGCCGTGATCCGCGGCGACCTGGATGTGAACGAGGCCAAGCTGCGCCGCTTTCTCGGCGGCGTCGAGCTGGCCCCCGCGGCGCCGGAGGCATTGCGCCGAGTGGGCATCGTGCCCGGCTATGCCTCGCCCATCGGCCTCGAGGGTGTGCGCGTGGTGGCCGATTACTCCGTCCGCGAAGGGTGCAATTGGATCGCCGGAGCCAACGAGGAAGGCTATCATCTGCGCAACGTGAATATCCCGCGCGACTTTTGCCCCGGGGCCGTGGCCGACATCGCCCTGGCCCGTCGCGGCGACCCTTGCCCTCGCTGTGGAGAGCCCTTGGAGGCGCTGCGCTGCATCGAGGTCGGCCATACCTTTAAACTGGGTACGCGCTGTAGCGAGGCCCTGGGCGCCACTTATCGGGATGCATCGGGGGCCTCCAGACCGTTGATGATGGGCAGCTATGGCCTAGGCCTGGGGCGGCTCTTGGCCTGCATCATCGAGCAGCATCACGACGCACAAGGCATTATCTGGCCCTTTGAGGTGGCGCCCTATGACGTCCATATCGTCTCCCTGGCGGCCGGCGATCGGGCCATTGAAGAGGCGGCTCTAAACCTCTGCGAACATCTGGAAGCGCAGGGGTACGCCGTGCTGCTCGACGACCGCGATGAACGAGCTGGGGTCAAGTTTAACGACGCGGATCTCATCGGCATCCCCGTTCG
This sequence comes from Chloroflexota bacterium, assembly GCA_014360745.1. Lineage (GTDB taxonomy): Bacteria > Chloroflexota > Anaerolineae > UBA1429 > UBA1429 > JACIWY01. The sequence continues at coordinate 6,938 of JACIWY010000006.1, read as the reverse complement.
CCTGACCGTCAGCCAACGCACCGTCGCCCAAGAGGCCGTCGAGCTCAAGCTGCGCAGCGAACAAGAGCGTCGGCTTGTACCTCAAGCCGAGATATTAGCTTACTTGGAGTGTTTGCGCGGCGCAGGCGCCCAAACCGGCGCGGCCTGATTCACCTTTGTCGCACCGCAGTGCTTTTAAATGCGCTTCTTTTCAAGTTCTGCTAGACGTAAATTTGCGCCCTCCGGCAAGGTATGATATACTTTTGATAAAGACTGGTAGGCGGAAAAGTGGGCCTTTCTCCCACTTTTCTTGTTGTAGCGGTCTCGTTGGCACCAGGAGGGTCGTTAACAGTATGAAGAGCGAGTTCGAGATTGCCATCACGCAGCTTAGCGCAGATCGAAACCTGTCGCCTCAGGTCATTCTGGAGGCTATTGAGGCTGCTCTCGTATCTGCCTACAAGCGCAACTATGGCTCGAGTCAGAACGCCCGCGTGAGCATTGACCCTCGCACAGGTCAGGCGCGTGTATATGTCAAAAAAATGGTGGTCCAAGAGGTCACCGATGACAATACCCAGATTTCGCTGGCGGAGGCTCGATCCTATGAGCCCAAGGCCGCCATTGGCGATTTCATAGATATTGAGGTCAAGCCTCGCAACTTTGGCCGCATCGCCGCCCAGACGGCAAAACAGGTCATCACCCAGCGCATCCGCGAGGCGGAACGCGATTCGGTGTACGCCGAATACGCCGAGCGGGTCGGCGAGGTGGTGAACGGCATTGTGCGCAACGTAGACGCCCGCACCAACGATGTCGTTTTGAGCCTGGGCAAAGCCGAGGTATTGCTGCCGCATAACGAGCAAATCCCGCACGAGCATTATCGTTTCAATCAGCGCCTGCGCGTCTATATCGTCGGGGTGGAAAAGGCGGGACACGGGCCCCAGATCAAGGTTTCGCGCAGCCATCCGGAGTTGCTGCGACGCCTGATGGAGCTAGAGGTGCCCGAGATTTATAATGGCATTGTGGAAATCAAGGCCATCGCCCGGGAGCCCGGCTTTCGTTCCAAGGTGGCCGTGGCCGCTTTGCAGCCCGGGGTGGATCCGGTGGGCTCTTGCGTGGGGATGCGCGGCGTGCGCATTCGCAACATCGTCAACGAGCTGAACGGCGAAAAGATCGATGTTGTGTGTTGGTCTTCTGATATGCGCACTTTTATCGCCAACGCCTTGAGCCCGGCCAAGGTGGTTTCGGTCTATTTGAACGAGGCGGACAAGACGGCCACGGTGATCGTCCCCGACCGTTCCCTATCGCTGGCCATCGGCAAGGAAGGGCAGAACGCCCGCTTGGCCGCCAAGCTGACCGGCTGGCGCATAGACATCAAGAGCGAGACCGAGGCCGCCGAGGAAGCCGAACGCCTGGCTGCCGAGCGCGAAGAGGCGGAGCGCCGCGCGAGAGAACGCGAGGAAGCGCGTCGGGCCGCTGCCGAGCTGCTGGCCCAAGCCGAGGCAGCCCTTGCCGCCGAGGACGAAATGATCACGGAGGGCGAGGCGGAGCCACTCACCATGGCTCAAGAGGTCGAATTGGTTCAAGAGGGGGCGGGTGGGGCGGTTCCCGAGGTAGGTCCTGAGGAGGTCGTCGTAGGAAAGGATTTTGTCGCATCAGAAGATGCTGCTGAGCAAGTAGAGGCCGCGGTCGGGGAGGCTGCCGAAGCGGAAGCCGTCGAGGCCGCAGAGGCCCAAGAACCGAGCGGTGAACGGGCAGTGGAATCTGTAGAGGTTGAGGCCATGGCAGATGTCGAGGCCGAACCCGAGACAACAGATGTGACTGATGAGGCAGAAGAGATGGGCGTTGATTATCGAGATGCGTCCACCGATGAATGGATCGAGGATGACCTCTTTGAGGAAGAGGGCGAACGTCGCTCGCGCAAAAAGCGCCGTCGCGACCGCCGGCTCGAATATGATGAGCAATTGGGCCGCGTGGTGTCGCGCAAGCGACGCAAGCCAGGTCGTCGAAGCTGGGAAGATTCCTGGTACGAAGACGACGACTAGGCCGCACGCTTTGGTTCACAACGATGAAAAAGCGCGTCAGAAGACAGCCTCAGCGAACGTGTATCGCCTGTAGGCGCATAGATAGCAAGCGCGCATTGGTGCGCCTGGTGCGCACGCCGGAAGGTGAGGTGCTGATCGACCTTACCGGCAAAAGGGCCGGCCGAGGGGCCTATCTATGCACCAATCCCCGCTGTTGGTTGACGGCGCTTGAGGATGGACGGATCGGGCGCGCCCTCAAAGCCGAGTTGAGCACCGAGGAGCGCGCCCATATTCGAGCTTACGCCTTGGAGCTCGAAAAGGCAACCGCCCAGGAGACGAACGATCAGGAGTCGCGGCCGGAACATGAGCCGAGCGAGCGCAAAAGCGAATGACGGGTGATTTAGGATAACGGTGAGAGCATCGTGATCACGTGTTGCCGGCGAGGTAAGCAAGCGGTTTCAAAGAGGAGAGAAGATATGGCTACCCGGTGAGCGCCACAAGCCACGCCATTTGCCCCCTTCTTTCCTCCCCGATGCCCTGCACCAGCACAAATGCTATCATCTTTTTATCTATACGCCATGCGGCTTTGCCCGGCCTCCGGATAGGCTTTTGGCTTCCGCAAGCGGCAAGAGAACGTCGCGCTTTGGCGCTTGTTGTGAGGCATATCTTAATTCTGCCGCCAGATAGCCCAAGGGTTCGCTTTGTCGGCACCGATGGTGCCAGCTTGTAGATATAGAAGGGGGGCACAACATGGCTTCACGACCTAGTACGAGATCCTCCACAGAACGTGGTGCCGGGGGAGAGCAAAAGCAAGCCAAGCCCAAACAGATCGCTCTGCCCGATCAGATCACCGTCCGGGAATTGGCCGACAGGATGAAGGTCAGCCCTATTGATCTGATCAAAGAGTTGATGAACGCCGGCATCATGGCCAACATCAACCAGATGCTGGATCGCGATACGGCGACCATCGTGGCCGAGGATATGGGCTATGAAATCGAGGAGCCCGAGATCCAAGAGCCCGAGCCGGAAGAGGAGCAGGCCCCTCTCCAACCTGTGCGCCGACGACAATATAGCGAAGAAGAGCTCAAACACCTTCGCCCACGGCCGCCGGTGGTCACCATTTTGGGCCATGTGGACCACGGCAAGACGTCATTGTTGGATGTGATCCGCGAGACGAACGTCCAGGCCGGCGAGGTGGGAGGCATCACCCAGCATATCGGCGCCTATCAGATCGAGGTGAACGGCCACACCATCACCTTTCTAGACACACCGGGCCACGAAGCCTTTACCGCCATGCGCGCTCGAGGCGCGCAGGTCACCGACATCGCCGTGTTGGTCGTGGCCGCGGACGACGGTGTCCAACCTCAGACGCGCGAGGCCATCGACCATGCTCGAGCCGCCCAGGTGCCGATCATCGTGGCCATCAACAAGATCGACCTGCCCACTGCGAACCCTGACCGAGTAAAACAACAACTCTCCGACCTCGGCTTGGTGGCCGAGGACTGGGGCGGCGATACTATCATGGTGCCCGTTTCCGCCAAGACTCGCCAGAACATCGATACGCTGCTGGAGATGATCTTGCTCGTCGCCGAGTTGGCCGAGTTAAAGGCCAACCCCCAACGACCGGCCGAAGGCGTGGTCATCGAGGGCAAGCTGGATCGCGCCCGTGGCGCCACGGCCACTTTACTGGTGCAAGAAGGAACGCTCCAGGTCGGCGATGCGGTGGTGATCGGAGAAACGTACGGCAAGATTCGCGCCATGTCGGATCACACCGGCAAGCATATTCGCCGCGCGACGCCCTCGACGCCCGTCGTCGTCCTTGGCCTGCGCGATGTGCCGCAGGCTGGCGAGAAATTCGAGGTCGTCGGCGATGAACGCAAAGCCCGCGAAATCGCCGCACAACGGGCGTTGCAACGTAGCCAGAGCGCTGCTCTGCGGGCAGCGACGCTCAACCTGGAAGACCTCTACGCTCGAGCTCAAGCGGGCGCCGTCGAGACATTGAACCTGATCCTCAAGGCCGATGTCCAAGGTAGTATAGAGCCGATCAAGAACTCTCTGGAAAAGCTAGAGGTCGGCGATCTACACGTCAAGTTCATTCACGAGGGCGTGGGCAACATTTCGGAATCGGATGTAAACCTGGCCGTGGCCTCTAACGCCGTCATCATCGGCTTTAATGTCCAGGTCGAGCCCAGCGCTGAGAAGATGGCCGAGGCCGAAGGGGTACAGATCCGTACCTACGACATCATTTATCGTTTGATCGAGGATGTACAGTTGGCCATGACCGGCATGCTCGCGCCGGAATATCACGAGGTCATCCAGGGGCGGGCGGTAGTGCGCGAGGTCTTTAAAGTCTCTCGCCTGGGTGCCGTCGCCGGTGTCCAGGTGATAGAGGGGCGAGCGCTGCGCAACGCCAAGGTGCGCGTCAAGCGCAGAGAGCAGCTGATTTTTGATGGCCAGGTGGCTTCGCTAAGGCGCTTCACGGAGGATGTCCGCGAGGTGGCCACGGGCTATGAATGTGGCGTCGGTATTGCCAATTTCAGCGATTTTCAAGAGGGCGATATCTTGGAATTCTACAGCGAGGAGCTGAAGCAATAAACACCTAGAAGAGGTGAACATGTCTCACCGCAGAGAGAGGGCGAACAGCTTTATCCAAGAGGAGCTGTCTCTGCTTTTACAAACCGAGCTCAACGACCCGCGCCTGGCACCGTTGTTGATCACCGCTGTGGATGTGACGGCCGATCGGCGCATCGCCAGAGTTTATGTGGCCGCGCTCAGCGGCGAGGAGGACCTTCAAGAAGGGCTCAAAGGCCTGGAGCGGGCCAAGCCTTTCTTGCGGCGCAAGTTGGGTGAGATTTTAGGGTGGCGTTTTACGCCAGAGCTCGAATTCCGCCCCGATCGCTCATTGCAACACGGCCAGCGCATCGAGGCCATCTTGGCCGAGCTAGAGCGGGAGCGCGCCGCACGCGAAGGGAAACCCACCCCTCCCACCCAAGCCGAGGATAAAGCTCCCAACCATGCAGATCACCATGACGAAACGAGATGAGATCGCGCGCGCGATCCGCGCCGGGCATCGTGCGCTGTTATTTGCCCACGTCATGCCCGACGGGGATACTATCGGCTCTGTGCTCGGTTTGGCCTGGGGATTGCGCCAATTGGGCCTGGTGGCGCGGGTCGCCTGTGCCGACCCCGTGCCCGCCGAATTACACTTTTTGCCCGGGGTGGACGAATTCGCACCGAGGCGCCCCAGCGATGAGGATCTGATCATGATCTTGGACGCCAGCGATTTGAGCAGGATCGGCGATCTCTACGACCAAGAGCGCTTTGCCGCCGCTCTACTCATCAATATCGATCACCATGTCACCAATACCCACTTTGCCGACCTGACCTGGATCGAACCCCGAGCTTCTACCGCCGAGCTGATCCTCGACCTGCTCCTCCAGTTGGATGTGCGCCTGGATGCCGATATCGCCACCTGCTTGCTTACCGGCATCGTCACCGACACCCGCTGCTTCTGCACGGCCAACACAGAGCCCGCCACGTTGCGGGCAGCGATCCGGCTCATGGACGCGGGCGCCTCGCTGGCCCAGATCACCGATGCTGTATTCAGCCACCGTTCTATGGATGTCATCCGTTTATGGGGGCCCGCGTTATGTCGCGCCGTGCTCAGCGATGGCGTTTTGTGGACCGAGATCTCTCAGGAGATGCTACGCCAGGCGAACGCCACCTTGGAAGCCAGCAACGGCCTGGTGAACTTTTTGAGCACCATGCATGAAGCGCGCGCGGCCGCCGTATTCCGCGAGATGGGCGATGGTACGGTCGACGTGAGCTTGCGTTCCAAGCCTGGGATTGATGTGTCGGGCGTCGCTTTCGCCTTTGGCGGCGGGGGCCACGCGCAGGCAGCCGGATGTCAGGTGGTCGGCGAGTTGGCAGAGGTCAGAGAACGGATCGTACGCGCCTTACAACAAGAGGTGCGAGCCTCGCTGGAGGCTCCAGAACGTATCAGGTCGGTGATCGAACGCCTATGATGAGCTCCGATCCCCTCGCCCGGCCCCGGCGATCGGATACCTCTGGCGAAGCGGAGGCCCCCGCTATAGGCGTGCTCAACATTGACAAGCCCCAGGGCCTTACCTCTCATGACGTGGTCGCGCGGGTGCGTCGCCTCACGGGTCAGCGGCGCGTCGGCCACGCCGGTACGCTTGACCCCTCGGCCACCGGCGTGTTGATCCTCTGCGTTGGCCGGGCGACGCGTATCCTCGAATACCTCACTGAGGGAACTAAGCGCTATCGGGCCACCATCCGTTTTGGCCTGGTCACCGATACGTGGGACGCTACCGGGCGCCCCGTTGCCCAAGGGGATTGGCACGGGCTGACGCTGGAAGCCCTAGAAAAGGCGCTGGAACGCTTTCGCGGGCACATTGAACAGGTGCCTCCTCTCTATTCGGCGCTCAAACACAAAGGGCAGCCCCTCTACCGCCTGGCGCGGAGAGGCATAGAGGTAGAGCGCCCCTCTCGCGCGGTGGATATCTATGCCTTGCACGTGGTCTCATGGCATCCGCCGGATTTGACCCTGGAGATCGAATGCTCCAAAGGCACTTATATTCGTTCCTTGGCCCATGATCTGGGGCAAACGTTGGGGCCCGGAGCGCACTTGGCAGCATTGACACGCCTGGCCGTGGGGCGCTTTACGTTGGGCGACGCCGTGCCCCTGGCCCTGTTTGAGGAGGCGGCGCGGCAAGGGCGTTGGCAAGAGTATCTCATCCCGCTTCGCGAAGCGCTCGGCCACCTGCCAATGGTAATGGTGGATGCGGAGCAGGCGAAACGCATCGTCCACGGCCGGGCCGTTCCTCTGGATGTGCAGGGCAGGCCCGATATCGTTTGTGCCTTGGACCCTGCAGGGCGCCTGTTGGCCATCTTGTGCCCGACGAACGACGACCTATGGCA
>JACIWY010000599.1 GCA_014360745.1 Chloroflexota bacterium | reverse complement strand
CGCTGGCCAGCGTGTAGTCGCGGACATCGCCGGCGATTTCCAGAAACACCACGCCCGGGCCGGTCACTTTTTGGAGGATGAACCCTTCGCCGCCGAACAAGCCGGCACCCAATCGCTTGCGAAAGTACATCTCCAAGTTCACGCCTTCTTGCGCGGCCATAAAGGCATCCTTTTGACAGATCAAACTCTGCCCTGCAGCCAGTTCGAAGGCCATGATGCGCCCCGGGGCCTCGGGGGTAAAAGTGACCAGCCCCGTGCCGCTTTTGCAGGTATAGGTGGTCATGAACAGCGATTCGCCGGCCAGAGAGCGCCCCAGGCCGGCTAGCAGCCCCCCGTGGGTGCTGGTGTTCATCTCGATATCGCCCTTCATCCAGGCCATGCCACCGCTTTCGGTATAAACGGCCTCGCCCGCGTTCAAGGTGACATCCACCGAGGGAAGCACCGTACCGTGAATAGCATATTCCATGTCGATCTCCTTGCTCTATAGAGATAGCCTCGTGCCAAGCCCCGTCAAAAGCTGGTCGGCCGAGTTTCAGGCAGCCACCAGATTTTCGAGCTGTACCTTGCCCTCACGCAATTCGAGCGGGAATCCTAACCTTTTACGTAATGCCGAGTGACCAGGTTGCGGATATCGCGGGCGCGCTTGGGGCCGATGCCGGGCACGCGCTGCAACGCCTCGATGTCGGCGGTAAAAAGCCCCTCCAATGAGCCAAAAGCCTCCAGCAGCGACTCGGCCATCTTGGGGCCGATGCCGGGCAGATCTTCCACCAGGTAGCGCATCTGCATTTGGGGCGAGGGGCTGCGACGTTTGACATGCAGGCTGAGCTCATAACCCAGGCCATGTTGTGCGTGGCGGGCCATGATGGCCAAGAGTTGAGCCGTATCTTCAGGGCCTTCACTGCGCAACACCGACACGCCGGCCAACACGGCCAGAAACGAAAGCGCCCCGCGCACTGCGTTGGGATGCAGGTTATGGCTGCCGTAGAGGTCTTGGCCTTCGACGATGAGCACGACGCGCTCAAAACATACGCCGAGTTGGCGGACTTGGGCAAAAAGTCGTCGGTCGAGGATAGAGGCTGCCAAATCGGCCGTGGTCTTGCGTTCAACGGCCACCTGTGGGCTCAGGATATAATCGGCAAGCTCCAGCGTCTCGATCGACAGGACGATTCCTTCCATCGCCTGCAAAAGCGCCGGCACCCCACTGGCTAACTCGCGATGATCGGCGCGGATGAGCGTCGCAGGCCGAGAGGCAGACATGGTGATCCTTCCGTCCACAGCTCATCGCCGGCCGCGATGGCCGGATTCATCCACAGCGTCAGGGCGGGCCTCATGACCGCCGCGTCGCAGCCAATCGGGGAATTGCCGAGTGGTGCGTTCAAAACGCTCCATGGTCAGCTCAAGATCGGAGCGGGCTTGGGCTAAATAGAGCTGCAACGCATCGCGTACAACCCGAGTTAGCATCACAAACAGGGGCGTTTGGCGGGTGTTCTGGGGATTAACCTCCGGATCAAGCAGGCCATCCACCATCTGCCGGCGCAGAGCAAGACTTAACTCCATCTGCACCCCGCCTGCATCGGGCAGATTGTAAAAACGCCGTGGGTCATGGGCCGCACCAGGGCCATAAGGAGCGGCGACGATCAAGCCGGCCGTTTGCAGGTGTTCCTCTAAAACGGCCTTTAGCCGACGATTGCGGCCGCCGAGGTGCACGATCGCTTCCTCTCCGGGGACGCCGTCGATATGCAAAGCGGCATGAGAGCGGCGCAATAGGGCGTTAAGCCGCATCTCGCTGAAGCGCCCGATCGGCACGCGCATTTGCTCACGGGCGTCAGGGCGCAAGCCGCGTAACACGTATAGATTGTATTCCTGGCCGGCAATAGCGCTGGCCAGTTCGCCGGTCGGCGGCTCGATCCATCCCCCATGTACCGCAACGATGGTGATGTCAGCGCCGGGGTCTGAAATTCGGAAAGCATAGTCCTGGTCTTTTTCACACTGCATGACCAATTGCGACACATCGCGATATGGTGTAATCAAAGAAATCCCCCTTTGCATCATCATCTCAAACAACAAGAGCGCTACCCGCCGGGGATGGTAGCGCTCGCCAGGCTCGGCGTCATATTCTAATCCTAAAGG
>JACIWY010000598.1 GCA_014360745.1 Chloroflexota bacterium | reverse complement strand
CTCTCAGCGGGTGGCGGAATATGCCCAAGCCATCGCCGAGGAGATGGATCTGCCGAACGACCAAGTGGAGATGGTGCGCATGGCTGGCCGTCTGCATGACATCGGCAAGATCGGCATGAGCAACGAACTGCTCCTCAAGCCGGGCCGGTTCGGTCTGGAGGAGTTCGAGCAATTCAAGCAACACCCGACCATTGGGGCCCAACTGGTGAACAGCTTTCGCCTCTTTGAAGAGGGCACCCACCTGATCCGCCACCATCATGAGCGCTACGACGGCACAGGGTACCCTTCAGGGCTCGCAGGCGAAGAGATCCCCTTGGGTAGCCGCATCTTGGCCATTGCGGATTCGTTCGATGCCATGACCTCGCGGCGCGTCTATCGCCCGGCGATGTCCTTCGACGAAGCCATCGCCGAGTTGGTGGCTAACAAAGGCACTCAGTTCGATCCGGAGATCGTGGACGTGTTTATCGACATTCTGCGCCGACGCCGTCGACCCGTGATCGCGCCGACGGTCGACCCGGTGGCCCATCGGACATGATCCTGCTGGCCCTCGTCGGCATAGCCCTGGCCGCATCGTTGCTCTCCGGCGGCCACTTGGAGGGGCTGGCCCGCGTTTCGCTGCGACGCAGCTACCTGATCTTGATCGCTCTAGGGATCCAGGTGCTCGTTTTCTCCAGACGTTGGCAGACGCTCATCGGCGGTGGCTTGGGCATCGAGCTGCTTGCCCCTTCCTGGTCATTACACGCCTCCATGAGCTCGGAGCTCCTCTCGGGGGCGCTCTACAGCCTCTCGCTGTTGTTCCTATTGATCGCCGTATGGTTGAACTGGCGGGTGCCCGGCATCGCCATCCTCGGCCTGGGCCTCTTGCTCAACGCCCTGGTCATCCTGGCCAACGGTGGACACATGCCCGCTTCGTTGCGAGCCCTGCAGATCGCGGGCATCGTCGATTCCAAGATGAGCTTTGAGGCAGCCCGCGTGACCAATTCCTCTCTCATCGAGGCCGACACGCCGCTGTGGTTCCTCGGTGACGTGTTCGCCTTGCCGGCCTGGCTTCCTCTGGCGAACATCTTTAGCATAGGCGACGTTTTGATCGCCGCCGGCGCTATCCTCTTTGTGGTGCACCATACCCGAAAGCCGCTCCATGGCCAGAGCTGTATCCAACTAAATGATGAGCTCATCGAACGGGAAAACGGCCCAACGGCCCCTTGAGCGTTGACAGACACTCGGCGCCGGCTTATAGTGCGATGTGTAGCCTGGACGGCACTCAAAGCGTTCTCCAGAGATGAGGGGGCAATATGTTACAAATCCTCAAAATCATCGCGGCAGTGGTCACCTTGGCGACGGGCGTCTACTCTCTGTTGTTTCCGTTGGCGGTGCGAGGCTTTACCGGCTTGGAAATGCCCGGCCCGCGCGGCATCACCGAAGTGCGCGCCGTATTGGGCGGGGCATTCATCGGCCTGGGCTTGGCCGCGCTTCTCCTGAACGCGCCGGAGGCCTACCGGACTGTGGGTATTATGTATTTGGTGGTGGGCGCCGTGCGCATCGTGTCCATGATCATAGACCGCTCGGCGGTGCAATCCAATTGGATCAGCCTGGCTTTTGAGGCGGTCTTGGGCCTTATCCTGGCCCTATAAACTACACGGAGCAGTGTATGCGCATCACAGAGGTCAGCGCCACATGGCTACGCTGTCCCATTCCGGCGGAGCGACAACACACCAGCGATTTCGGCACGCTGACCACCTTTGATATGACCTTGGTGCGCGTCGAGACCGATGCCGGCCTCGTCGGCTATGGGGAGGCCAAGGGAGCGGTGGGCAGCGCCGCCGTGAATGCGCCCCTGGTGTCGATCATCCAAGAGGATTTGCGCCCTTATCTGCTGGGGCGCGACCCGCGCGACATCAGCGCCCACTGGGAGCGAATGTACAGTGGCGTGCGCAGCCACTACGCCCTGCGCTATGGACGTACCTTCCCCGAGCTGGGGCGGCGGGGGCTGCGTATCGCTGCGATCAGTGGGGTCGACATGGCCCTATGGGATATCTTGGGCAAATCGCTCGGCGTGCCGGTCTATCGTTTGCTGGGCGGCAAATGTCGAGAGACGATCCCGGCCTACGGCTCCGGCGGTTGGGCTGATGCACAGG
>JACIWY010000597.1 GCA_014360745.1 Chloroflexota bacterium | reverse complement strand
GCCGCCGCGTGGACCTGGTTACCGAACGCGGCCTCAAGGTGCGCATACGTCAGCGCGTCCTCCAGGAGGCCATCCCATTATGAAGGACTCGACACCAGAAAATCAATGCGTCAAAAGTACCTGCCTTGAGCGCAGCCTTCTTCCGCCGGAGGTCCGCAAACCCGATGGGTTCATCCTGAGGTGCCCGCAAGAGTGGAAGTGAGAGCTAGCCTGTGGAGGTCGGCGATGATCGGCATGGCGCGCGAGGCAACCAGCCTCTATGGCGATGACTCTCCGATGCCCCTGGGCGAGGGCATGGGGCCGCTATGGAGTCATCTGTTAGAGAACATATAAGGAATAGGGCTATGGCGGGTGAAGTCCAACTTGGGAAAGTGGCTACGATTATCATGGGGCAGTCGCCCCCTGGAACGACTTATAACGAGCGCGGGGAAGGTTTGCCGTTCTTCCAGGGGATAGCTGACTTCAACTACCGGCATCCCTCTCCAAGAGTATACTGCACAGCACCCTCACGAATCGCCTATCCTGGCGACATTTTGTTGAGTGTGCGGGCACCAATCGGGCGGGTAAACGTCGCGGATCGAGAGTGCGCAATCGGCCGTGGCCTTTCGATTATCCGGCCCAGGAAGCACAACGACGCTCGGTATATTGAATTTGCGCTACGCTATTTGGAACCTCACTGGCATACCATTGAGGGCAGTGGCTCTGTGTTTGGAAATGCAACAAGAGCCGACCTCGAAGGGTTACTAATCCCTTGGCCAGAAAGTGAGGGCTACAGGCGCGCTATCGCCCACATCCTCGGGACGCTGGACGACAAGATCGAGCTGAACCGCCGCATGAGCGAGACGCTGGAGGCCATGGCGCGGGCGCTGTTTAAGGCGTGGTTCGTGGATTTTGAACCCGTGCGCGCCAAATGTAGGGGCGAACCCCTGTGTTCGCCCTCGAAGGGGCAGGGGCAGGCACAGGCACAGGGGCAGGCACGGGCACAGGGGCAGGCACGGGCACAGGGGCAGGCACAGGCACAGGGGCAGGCACAGGCACAGGGGCAGGCACGGGGGCAGGGGCAGGCACAGGGGCCTGCCCCTACGGGTTGGCAATGGCCGCAACCTATCCTCGACCTTTTCCCCGACCGGCTGGTGGATTCGGACTTGGGCGAGATCCCGGAGGGGTGGGAGGTGAGCGGGATGGCCAATCACTTCCGCATAACAATGGGGCAGTCACCACCTGGAAGCACATACAACGAAAAAGGAGATGGCCTCCCCTTCTATCAAGGACGCGTCGATTTCGGTGTTAGGTTCCCCACTCGCCGGGTGTTTTGCATGGCTCCAACGCGTTTTGCAGAAGCTGGCGATACCCTTGTTACTGTTCGTGCACCAGTGGGGGACATAAATATGGCGCTAGAGCGGTGCTGTATCGGGCGTGGTGTGGCGGCGGTTCGTCATGTAACCGGTGCTCGTTCTTATACGTATTACCTCGTCCGCTCTTTGCGCTCGGTCTTTGAACGTTTCGAGGCGGAGGGCACGGTATTTGGGGCAGTTAATAAAGAGGGATTCAGTTCCATAAAGTGCTTAGTGCCACCTAAAGAGTTGGTCCAACATTTCGAGGATCTATGCGTCCCGATTGATGAGCAAATCAAAAGAGCCGAATGCGCATCCCGCACCCTTGCCGCGCTGCGGGATGCGCTCTTGCCCAAGCTCATCCGCGGGGAGATTCGGGTGAAGGATGCGGAGCGGTTTTTACAGGAGAGGGGGCTATGAAATACGATCCAGAGCGCCACCACCGCCGATCCATCCGCCTGAAGGGGTACGATTACACCCAACCGGGCGCATATTTCGTCACCATCGTGACGCAGGACCGCGCCCGTTTGTTCGGCGAGGTGGTGGATGGGGAAATGCGGTTGAACGACGCGGGGCGAATGGTTCAGACGGTGTGGGATGAATTGCCGGCGTTTTATCCCGGCGTGCAGACGGATGCGTTTATTGTGATGCCCAATCATATACACGGCATCATCGTGTTAACCGGTCACCCCGTAGGGGCAGGCCCCCGTGCCTGCCCAGGTGATGTCGCAGGCCCCCGTGCCTGCCCAGGGGATGTCGTAGGCCCCCGTGCCTGCCCAGGGGATGTCGCAGGCCCCCGTGCCTGCCCAGGTGATG
>JACIWY010000596.1 GCA_014360745.1 Chloroflexota bacterium | reverse complement strand
CTCATGAACGCAGTTATCCGAACACTTGGCAAAACGCCGCTGGCCCTTGCCGGCTTGTTCTTATTTGGTTTTTTAACATTCTGTGCTTTATTCGCTCCTTGGTTATCTCCCCATGCGGCACAAGCCGTCTTTGCGCCTATGCTTCCTCCCTCCCTTGACCATCTGTTGGGCACGAATGATCTGGGGTATGACCTATGGGCCGAATTTCTTCAAGGGGCGCGATTTTCTTTGGCTTTAGGAGGATGTGCGGCGACAGCCTCCTCTATGATGGGCCTCTTCATTGGCGTCATTGCTGGATACCAAAAACAACTAGGTTTTGTGATAATGCGGTTGGTGGATGTATTCCTTGCTATACCGCGATTCCCTTTGATTATACTCATGGCGGCGTTTGCCAGGCCTGGTTTTCTAACGCTTTTGGCTTTTTTCTTTTTATTTTGTTGGCCACATACCGCACGCATTGTTTATGCTTTTATTCGCTCTGAAAGTAACCGTGATTATATTACTGCCGCCATCGCCATAGGGGCAGGCAAATCTCGTATTATCTTTATCCATTTGTTTCCTTCCGCATTGCCTCTAGCCCTGGTTCGCATGATAAGCGAAATGCAGCATGTCATCCTGGCCGAATCAGGGCTCAGTTTTCTGGGGCTGGGCGATCCAACGATGAGAAGCTGGGGTATGACACTCGCACATGCCTTTCGCTACCCGGCGCTGCTACTGACCGATGTCTGGAAATGGTGGGTCTTGCCGTCCGGGTTGGGCATTACGGTTACTTGTCTTGCTTTGGTTTTTATCGGATTGGCCCTAGATCCATTGGCGAATCCGCGTTTGCGGGAAGAATGACGCGATAATTCTCCGGGGAATTGTATCATGGATCCGATCGAGGTTTGGAAAAGCGCGCATCGCTCGTACGGGCAGGTATGGGCAAGAAAAGGCCGAACAGGTAGATTAAGGCGCGGGCGTCTCCGGCAGGCTGCGTAGGCGCTCGGCGGCGGCCTCAGGGGTGAGGTCACGCTGAGGGTTGGCTAGCATCTCGTAGCCGACCATAAACTTTTTCACCGTCGCCGAGCGCAACAGCGGCGGGTAAAAGTGCAGGTGCAGGTGCCATGCCGGATGATTCCGTCCATCGGTGGGTTGTTGGTGGATGCCCATGGTATAGGGAAAAGATACCTCGAACAGGCGGTCGTAGCGCACGGTGAGCCGCCGCAGGATGTCGGCCAACGCATCACGCTCCTCATCGCTCAGTTCAAGCAGTGAGGCGATATGCCGCCGGCTGAGGATCATCGTCTCGAATGGCCACACGGCCCAAAAGGGCACCAGGGCTATGAAATGACCATTGTCGCACACCATCCGCACTCGTTGTCTCGTCTCTAGCGCGGCATAGTCGCAGAGCAAGCAGCTCCCCTTGCGCGCTCGGTATTCCGCCTGCGCCTGTCCCTCGATATAAGGCTCCTGCGGCACCGTCTCGTTGCTCCAGATTTGGCCGTGGGGATGGGGGTTGCTACAACCCATGATCTCGCCCTTGTTTTCAAAAATCTGTACATAGTTGATAAAGGATCGTGCGCCGATCTCTTTATATTGTTCGGCCCATACATCGACGACACGGCGGATAGCGGGGGGATCCATCTCGGCCATGGTTAGGCTGTGGTCGGGGGAATAGCACACCACGCGGCAGATGCCCCGCTCGGCTTGGGCGATGAGCAGGTCGCCCTCCTTTCTCTCCCCCTGAGGGGTGTCGGGCAGCAGCGCGGCAAAGTCGTTGTCGAATACAAAGGTGCTGGTGTAGGGCGGGTTGCGCACACCGCCGGCGCGTTCGTTCCCCGGGCAGAGGTAGCAAGTGGAATCGTAGGAAGGCCGCGACTCACGAGGCGGTTTTTCCTGTTGGCCCTGCCAGGGGCGCCTGGTGCGGTGGGGTGACACCAGAATCCACTGCTTGGTCAAAGGGTTAAAGCGGCGGTGCGGGTGTTCCGACAGATCGAACTCGGCCATGTTTTCTCCTTACCTTGTTACATTCAAAATGTCTCAACGTTGTCCGTAAAAGGCCACCAGGGCCACATTGCCCTGCGGGTCGTGATCCGTGAGCACCGTATGTCGAGGGAAAAAGGTTTTGAGCGTCTCCAGGGCTTCGCGATCTTGAGGATGAAATAAGATCAGCATTTTGCCC
>JACIWY010000595.1 GCA_014360745.1 Chloroflexota bacterium | reverse complement strand
ATCTTCGGGCATGCGCCGCACCTTGCGCGACATGCAGCCCACCGAATTCAACGACATCGTCGCCTTGCTTTCGTTGTATCGGCCCGGGCCGATGCAATTCATCCCCGATTATATTAACCGCAAATTCGGGCGAGAGCGGGTGACCTATCGCCATCCCTCCCTCGAACCCATCCTGGCCGAAACGTATGGCATCATCGTCTATCAGGAGCAGATCATCCGCATCGCCTCGGAGTTGGCCGGTTATAGCCCCGGCGAGGCTGACCTGATGCGCCGGGCGGTGGGCAAAAAGAAAAAGAAGGATCTGGAGGAACAGCATTCTCGGTTCGTCGAGGGCGCGGTCGCCCGTGGCCTGCCGCGCGAGGCCGCCGAGGCCATTTTCGCCGACATCGAGCTGTTCGCCGACTATGGCTTTAACAAATCTCACTCGGCGGCTTATGCGGTGATCACTGTGCAGACCGCCTACCTCAAGGCCCATTATCCCGTCGAGTTCCTGACCGCGCTCCTCTCGGTGGATCGCAACAACCAGGAAAAGGTGGCCCTCTTTGTGGGAGAATGCCGGCGGCTGGGCATCCCGGTGCGCGGCCCCGACGTGAACCGCTCCGATGTCGATTTCATCATTGAGCCGGCGGATGAGGAGGAGCTGCGCCGGGGGGTGGATGTCTCGCAGACCGAGAACTTGGCCATTCGTTTTGGGTTGGGCGCCATCAAGAATGTGGGAGACGGGCCTGCGGCGCTCATCGTCGAGGCGCGAGGCGACAAGCCTTTTGCCGACCTCGAAGATTTGGCCGGGCGGGTCGATCTGCGCCAGGTGAACAAACGGGTATTGGAATGCCTGATCCGCGCCGGGGCCCTGGATTCGTTGGGTGAACGCAGGGCCTTGTTAGAGGCCATTGACGCGATGATGGGAATAAGCCAGGACCTGCACCGCGCCCGTGATGTCGGTCAGCGCAGTCTGTTCGAGCTTCAGCCCGAGCTGATGGGCAACGGCGTCGGGGCCACCTTCAGCCTGCCAGAGGTTGAGCCGATGACCGAAAAACAACGCCTCGCCGATGAGAAGGAATTGCTGGGCACCTACGTCTCCGCGCATCCGCTGGAGGTCTTGTCGGTCTATGTCGACGATCGCTTGACGCCTCTTTCCGAAATCGACGCCACTCTGGACGGGCAAACGGTGCAAGTGGCGGGCCTCCTTACGTCGGTGCGGACCATCACCACCAAAAAAGGCGATCTGATGGCTTTTGCCCAGTTCGAGGATCTTTCGGGCGTGATGGAGATGGTCATCTTTCCGCGAACCTACGATCTCGCGCGCGCCATGTTGACCGAGGATAATGTGGTATTGGTGGAGGCCAAGGTCGATGCCAAGCGTTCGAACGCCGCGTCTTCCTCAGCCGAAGAGCCGCCCCAGTTGATCGCCGAGGCCATCGAGCTTTACCGATTGCCTCAGAATGCTCGACGCCGTCGAACGGGCGGGGCGTCCAAGGTGACGCGCCTTTGTGTAGAGATAACGCTCGATGGCGATGACGAGCGCAGCGCGCAACTCGTCGACGACCTGTTCGAATTGCTCCTCGACCCCAAGGGCACCGTGCCCTTTAGCTTTCGCTTACAGGCGCCCGGAGGGCAGGTAGAGCTGGCCTTCCCCGATCGGGCCACAGCCTATTCACCACAACTTGAAAGCCGCCTGCGCGAGGTTGCGCGAACAGCGCAGGTCGCGCTGCGTTGGGCCTAGCCCCGAACGGGCCAAAGATGTGACGGCAATGAGCATCTCGGCACACTGGAAAATCGCCCTCTACACCCTCTTGTTCCTCCTGGCGAGGAGCGTTGCCGTGTTGGCCGATGGCTTGATCGAATGGGAGCAGGTGAACGGCCCTCTCGGCGCGCCCATCCAGACGCTTGCCGTCCTTCCTTACCATCCCGAAACTATCCTGGCCGGCACGCTGAACGGCGTATACCGCAGTACGGACGGTGGCCGATCCTGGGCCCAAATCGCGGCCGACCGGCTGGCGTGCCAGGAGATCAACGCCTTGGCCGTCGAGCCTCACCCCGAGGGTGCCGTGTACGTCGGGGGCAACGGGGGGATGTTCCGCGGCCTAGCCGATGGCTCGGATTGGGTGCGCTTGGGCAGTGGCCTGAACGGCGACCTGGTGCTGGCCCTGGCTATCGACCC
>JACIWY010000594.1 GCA_014360745.1 Chloroflexota bacterium | reverse complement strand
AAGGCGCCGACGCGCCGGATCTTGAGCATGACCCGCTCGACGTCGGTGGGGTCCTCGCCGAGGATGTACTCTCGATAGAACATGATATGGGGCTTTAAATAGTACTTGCTTTGCTCCACCTCGCCGTAGCCATCGATCCCCTCATCGGTGACGATGCGCACGACGGGGTTCTGGCCGAATACCGTGCATTTGAGATCGGTGATCTTCATCAGTTTCCGCTCCTGTCGGTGATAAAGAGAGCTATTTGAACGCACGGGCTATTATGGCGCGCCGCTGCAGAACGTCAAGCGGAGCAAGGCCTGGGACAAATACGTGCTCCTCGATGCCATCTCTGGCGGGGCGGAGCCCCGCGCTTTGATTGAGTATGCGATTAAAGGCTGGCCGGGCAGATCGGGCGTAAAGGTATTGACGCGACCTTTACGTTTCTATAGACGCTTCGGCGAGTCATAAAAGGCAGAGATTGCACTTGCGATCTGAGGAAAGATGATTCGAGCCATTTGTCCCTAAACGATTTAACGTTGCTTTTACACAAATTAATATCCTCTTTGCTTATACTAGTACTAAGCAAGATGATAAAGTAGGCCCAGGTCTTTCAAAGGAGGAAGGAGTATCGATCAGCCAATCTTGGACGTTTTATCGGCCTTTATTCTCACAAAGCAAATGGAGGTACTATGAAAAAGAGTTTCTTCTCTAATGAGCGAGGGTTTACCGCCCTAGAGACGGCCATCATTATGATGGCTTTTGTCGTAGTGGCTGCTGTGTTTGCCTTTACCATCCTCTCGGCGGGCATGTCCTCGACCGAAAAGAGCAAGCAGGCCATCGCCGCCGGCTTGGCCGAGGTGCAGGGTTCGCTGGAGCTGCGCGGGGGCGTCATCGCCGAGACGATTTCGGGTGGCACGACGATCACGCAGGTCCGTTTCTGCCTGGCCTTGGGCGCCAGCGGTGAGCCGGTCGATCTCACCGAAAACTCGGGCGGCAATGAGAACGTGCTGGTCATCGACTACCGCGACGACACCCAGAGGTTAGGAGATCTGGCGTGGACCAAGGAGTGGCGCGGCTATAACGATGGCGACGACCTACTGGAAGCGCGCGAACTGGCCGAGATCGTCGTCGATCTGAGCGACCTGAGCACCGGCTTGGGCGTTAACACCGAATTTGTCATCGAGGTCAAGCCTCCCACGGGCGGCGTGTTGGTCATCGAGCGCACCACCCCGCCTCGCCTGGAGCAGGTGATGGACCTGGGCTGATCGCACAACTGCCACCTGGGCCGGCCAGCGGGCCAGCTCGCCGCGACGTGCTGGTTCCGCTGGCCTCCTGACTCTCCGGCCTAAATCGCCACTCTGAGAAGGAAGCCGACCATGGACCTCGAGCAACGTATCCGGAAGCTGGAAGATGAGCTCAAGATCCTCAAGAACCAGATTCAGGCGACGCTGCTCGACATCGAGGAGCAGTTGATGGGGCACTATTACCCCTCGCTGCGCAGCAGCACGCCGGAGCAGCCCGATCCGCCCCCATCCATGCGCCTTCGAGAGCGCGACAACGTGGTCGCGCCGGAAAAGGAGGAGCAAGCGCCGGCTTCCGTGGCGGTGAGGCGGGTGCGGCTCGACGAGGTGCGTGGGGCGCATGCTCCGGAGCCAATGCCCACGGTCAAGGCGGTGACCATGCAGCCGGCCAAAGGTGGCTTGGCCAATATGGCTCAACTCATCGCCTGGGCCAGGGATACCATCGACACCATCGGCGCGCGCGAGGCCGCCGAGGCCATCCGCAGCTTTGCCGAGGAGGGCTATCTGGACGCCGAAACGGCCGATGCCTTGCAGCAGATCATCGCCCTGGCGCCAGAGGACGATGAAAAGCGCGAACCGGCCACCATGGCTACCATGCTCACCGTGTTAAGCAAGTTGACGCGCATCATCGGCCAGTCGACCTAATTTAAACCGGAGCGCCTGCTTATGGAGAACACCATCGTCACCACATTCATGATCATCGTCTCGGTGGTCCTTGCGGTGGTGGTGTTTAATGCCGTGTATCCGGCCGCCATGTCCGGCGCCGATGCGGTGCGCGGCGCCGAGGAGCGGTTCACCAGCCGGCTCAAGACCGACGTAGCCATCATCCACGTCTGTGGCGAGCTGGACAGCCAGGGGACATGGCAAGATGTGAACGGCGACGGG
>JACIWY010000593.1 GCA_014360745.1 Chloroflexota bacterium | reverse complement strand
CATAGCCGGTCCGGTGGATGTGCAGGCGGTGGTCGAGTTTGCGGCCGGTCTTGAAGGGGTTCTGGTGGCCAGGGATTACGCCTACATGTGTTCCGATCCGGGGCAGGAGCTGATCAAGAAGGACATCGGCGAGCTAGGGTTAGGGCGGGTGGTGGTGGCCTCCTGTTCGCCGTTGATGCACGAGAACACGTTTCGTCGGGCGTGTGCGGAAGCCGGTTTGAACCCCTTTTTCCTGCAGATGGCGAACATACGGGAGCAATGTGCGTGGGTATCGGAGGATGTAGGGGCGGCGACGGCCAAAGCGCAGCGGCTGGTAGCGGCGGCGGTTCGGCGGGTGCGGTATCACGAGCCGTTAGAGGTCAAGGAAGTGGGGGTGCATCCGGCGGCGCTGGTGGTAGGGGGAGGGATAGCGGGGATTGAGGCGGCGTTGCGGATTGCGGATGCGGGGCGGCAGGTGTATCTGGTGGAGCGGGAGCCCTCGATAGGGGGGCACATGGCGCAGCTGTTCAAGACGTTTCCGACGCTGGACTGTTCGGCTTGAATACTGACGCCGAAGATGGTGTCCGTGGGACAACATGAGCGGATCGAGCTACTGAGCTACAGTGAGGTAGAGGAAGTATCGGGGTATGTAGGGAACTTTGAGGTGAAGGTGCGGAGGAAGCCCCGCTATGTCAACGAGTCCCTCTGCACCGGCTGCGGCCAGTGTGAGGAAAAGTGTCCGGCTAGGAATATTCCCAACGAGTTCGACCTTGGTCTGGGCATGCGAAAGGCCATCTACCGTCCTTTTCCCCAGGCGGTGCCCAACACGCCGGTTCTAGATAGAGCGCATTGTATCTACTTTGAGCGGGGCCGCTGTCGTGCTTGTGAAAGATTCTGCCCCCGCCAGGCTATCGACTTTGAACAGCAAGACCAATTTGTGACGCTTAAAGTGGGGACGATCATCCTCGCTACAGGCTATGACCCTCTAGATGTATCCCAGACGGCTTCATTTGGCTATGGTTTGGACAATGTTTTGACCGGCCTGGAGTTCGAACGCCTCATTAATGCCAGCGGCCCAACGGGTGGCCAAGTATTGCTCCGAGACGGCACGTCGCCCCGGAGTATAGCCATCCTACACTGCATCGGCAGCCGCGACGAGAGATACAACACCTATTGTTCCCGCGTGTGCTGCATGTACTCGCTCAAATTCGCCCACCTGGTCAAAGAGACGACGGGCGCCCAGGTCTATGAAGTCTATAGGGATATGCGCGCCTTTGGCAAGGGTTATGAAGAGTTCTTCACCAAGGTTGAAGAGGAAGGCGCCATCTTTATCCGTCGTGGCGAGGATGTAGAGGTCACGAAACAAGACGGTCATCTGCTCGTCAGGGCGGAGGATATTTTCACCGGCGAGAACGTCGAGTTGTCGGTGGATATGGTCATTCTAGGGACGGGCATGGTGCCTCGTTCAGATGCCGGCGATGTGGCGCGTCTCTTTGGCATCGGTTGCGGTGCGGAGGGCTTTTTTACCGAGAGACATCCCAAATTGGCGCCGGTGGAGACGGCTACCGATGGTATTTTTATCGCCGGTGCCTGCCAGGGGCCCAAAGATATCCCCGATACGGTGGCCCAGGCCGGGGCGGCCGCTGCGGCGGCCCTGGACATGATCGACGTGGGCAAGGTCAAGCTGGAGCCCATCACCTCTTTTATCGATGAACAGATGTGCAGCGGCTGTCGCATTTGTATTGGCCTCTGTCCCTATAACGCCATCGAGTTTGTCAGCCTGAACGGCAGGGGGGTGGCGCGGGTCAACGAGGCGCTTTGCAAAGGCTGTGGCACCTGCGTGGCGGCCTGCGCGGCCGGCGCAGCCACTCAACGGGGATTCAACGATCGCCAGATCTATGCCGAGATCGAAGGTGCGCTCCAGGCCCCGATGATGTAACGCTTGGGGGCACGAGAGCCTTTGGTTTCTGAAAGGCCGTGAGGGGTCTCGATCCACGTGGGCCAAGTGATATGAGGGAGGTGGTGAATGAGTCGTGGGGAGAAGGTAGGGGTATATATATGTCATTGCGGCACGAACATAGCCGGTCCGGTGGATGTGCAGGCGGTGGTCGAGTTTGCGGCCGGTCTTGAAGGGGTTCTGGTGGCCAGGGATTACGCCTACATGTGTTCCGATCCGGGGCAGGAGCTGATC
>JACIWY010000592.1 GCA_014360745.1 Chloroflexota bacterium | reverse complement strand
CGTAGGAGAAACCTTAGAGGTCGTCTTGCACAACGAGATCCCGGGCGAGACCATCTCGCTGGCTTTCCCGGGCCAGAACGTGCTTCCCGATCTGACGGGTGTGCCCCAAGGCGGCTCACAAACCTATGGTTTTGATCTCTCGCAGGCAGGCACCTTCCTCTATGAAGCGGGGATGACCCCCAACGGCGCGCGTCAGGTGGCTATGGGCCTGGCCGGGCCGCTGATCGTCGAAAGCGCCCCGCCGCCCTATGCCTATGATCAAGAGGTGGTGTTGGTATTGGGCGAGGTGGATCCGGCCTTTAACGCCGACCCGCTCAACTTTTCCATGCTCCAATTCAAGCCCAAGTATTGGCTGATGAACGGCTTGGCCTATCCCGATACCGGCTGGATCGGCGTGGCGCCGGATTCTACGGTGTTGGTGCGGTATCTCAACGCCGGAGCCGAGTATCATTCCATGGGGCTGCTGGGCCTCGACCAAGAGGTTATGGCCGCCGACGGCAAGCCGCAGCCCTTCCCAATGGGAGCAGTGGCCAAAGAGTTGGCGCCGGGGCAGACGCTGGAGACGCTGGTGCGCATCCCGGTGGATGCCATCGAGGGCCTGGTCTACCCGTTGTATGACGCCAGCCTGCATCAACATAACAACAACCAGCGTCTGTCCGATGGCCGCGTGGCCTTTGGCGGGATGCTGACCTTCCTACAAGTGACAGGTGGGCTGGGGCCGTCGGCGCGTGGGCCGGTGGCGAGCGACGTGGTGGTGGTTCCGCCCAAGACGACGGGCGTCGGCGGGGTGACCCTCTCGGCGACGTTGACCGATGACGATGGCAATGTAGTCGCTTACGAGTTCTTGGTAGACACGGTCGGAGACCCGGATGGCGGCACGCCGGTGCCCGCGCCGGCGCCGAGCGTCGATGTCGATGTGTTGATCGACGAGGCGACGCTGGCCGGCTGGACGAGCGGCGAGCATATCCTCTATATCCGCGGCCAAGATGGGTTTGGCAACTGGGGTTTGGTGGGCTCCGCCGTGTTGAACCTGGACAAGCTCGGCCCTGAGGTCTATGGTGTAACGCTCAAGCCGAACCCCACCAACGGCAGCGTCGATGTGGCCCTGAGCGCTACCGCCGATGATCGCGCGAACGGCGACAGCAACGTCGTCGCGGCCGAATATCGCCTCGACGGCGGCCCATGGCAACCGGCCGCCTTGAATATGGCGAATTCGCCCTTTGTCGCGGCGAGCGGGCTATTTGATGCGGCGACGATCGCCAGCCTGGCCGAAGGCCAGCACCTGGTAGAAGTGCGAGCGCAGGATGACTTGGGCAACTGGAGCTTCTTGCCCGGGCAAGCCATGCTCCAGGTGGACAAGACGGGCCCGAACGTCTCGAACGTCACCCTGAACCCGAATCAGATCGATCTCGGCGAGCCTCTGGCCGTCGCCTATGTCAAGCTGCGGGCAACGGTCTCGGATCCGCTGGCCAACGGGGTGCAATCGAACCTGCGCAAGGCCGAGGGGTTCATCGGCACGGTGGGGGCGCCCGGCACGGGCTTTGCCCTCTTCCCCGCCGACGGATTGTTTGACGAGCCTGTGGAGGAAGTCTACTATAACATTCCTGCAGTACACTTTAGTACCTTGGCTCCTGGTGTGTACCCGGTTTGGGTTGTCGGCCAAGACCGGGCGGGCAATTGGGGCCCCGCGGGCTCGGCGAACATGACCCTGCTTATCGTGGTGCATGATGTCACCGGCCCGGCGATCACGAACTTGAACGCCGATCCGAACCCGACCCGTGGCCGCCAGCGTGTGACCTTGACGGCCATCGCTCGTGATCCGGGGCTGGTCTCGAACGTCATCCGGGCGCAGTGGTTCCGGGGCACCAATCCGGTGGGCGCCACCAAGTACGAGATGACTGCCTCCGACGGGGCCTTTGACAGCCCCAGCGAAGCGATCCGAGCCACGATCAATGTCGCCAGGTGGCGAATAGGCATCCACACCGTATCGGTTCGCGCCCGGGATGCAGAGGGGAATTGGGGGCCCGTCCAGAGCATTCAAATCGTTGTGACACCCTTCTGATTTAAGATAGCAAAAGGGCTAGAGGTGGCGGGCACTTGGCCGTTTGCGGGCCGTGCCCGCCACCCGAGATGCACGAACAGGAAGATAGATGAACGAGGCGAGCACGATCTCGAACAA
>JACIWY010000591.1 GCA_014360745.1 Chloroflexota bacterium | reverse complement strand
ACCGAGTTCTATGATGCGCTGGGCTGCTCCATGCGCTACATCCACTATTACACCGGCTCGCCCGATCCGGTAGTGCGCCGCTTTGACGACTCGGTCGAGTTCTGCGAAGAGCTGGACGAAGCGCGCGGGCAAGGGCTCTATGTCTATGACACCCCTCACGGACAGCTCGTGCAGCGATTGGTGTTGACCGTCGACCGCACCTGGCGCACGGTGGGCTTTCCGGTCAAGACCCCTGCTGACCTGCGCGCCCTGACCTGGCTCTATCGCCACACCACCTATCACTTTGACGCGGACTATTTTCGCCAAGGCAGCGAGCTGATGGGCGAACGCGGCGAGCCCCAGTTCTGGGTGCCCAAAAGCCCCTACCAGGCGTTGGCCCAGCGTTGGATGAAGCTGCCCGATCTGATCTACGCCCTGGCTGACGCACCGGACACGGTGCATGAGGCGATGCGCGCCATCGATGACTCATACGACCCTCTCTATCAAGAGATCGTCGACAGCGGCTTGGTACACATTGTGAATTTGGGCGAAAACATTCACGACCAACTCCTCTCACCCCGCTATTGGGAGCAGTATCTGCTCCCCTTTTACGAGAAACGCTGCGGGCAGCTCAGGGCGGCGGGCATCTACTCCCATAACCATATCGACGGCTATTTTCGCTCTTTGCTGCCCTACCTGGCCGAGGCCCCCTTTGACGGCATCGAGGCGCTGACGCCAGCCCCTCAGGGCGATGTGGAGTTGGAGGAGATAGCCGAAGCCATCGGCGATAAGGTGTTGCTCGACGGTATCCCGGCGGTGCTCTTTATGCCTCAATATTCGCTCGAGGAGCTGATGGCTTTTGTAGAGCGGGTAGTTGCCCTGTTCGCACCACGGTTGGTGTTGGGCATCTCAGACGAGCTCCCCGAGGGCACCGATGAGTCGGTTTTGGAGCGGGTGGCGATGATTTCGGCCTGGTGTCGAGAGCACCCCAACCGGGGGACGCGGGCCGATCGGCGCTAATAGGCGTTCCGGTCGCCGCGGATGGCGTTAACCAGGGTGCGCAAAATGATCTTGATGTCGAACAGCAAAGACCAGTTCTCGATATAGTACAAATCGTACTTGGTGCGCTCGATGATAGACGTGTCGCCGCGCAGGCCGTTGACCTGCGCCCAACCGGTGAGACCCGCCTTTTCATAGTGGCGCTCCATATAGCGTGGCACCACCCTGCGGAATTGTTCCACAAAGACAGGCCGCTCCGGCCTCGGCCCTACGACGCTCATCTCGCCGAGCAACACGTTGATGAGCTGAGGAAGCTCATCGATAGAGGTCTTGCGCAAAAAGGCGCCCAATCGGGTGCGGCGCGGGTCATCCGGTGTGGCCCACACCGGGCCGCTCTCGTCCTCGGCATCGGTGCGCATAGAGCGGAACTTGATCATGTGAAAGGGCTTGCCATCCAAGCCTACGCGCACCTGGGTGTAAAACACCGGCCCTCTGGATTCTAATTTGATCAACAACGCCACCAACAACAAAAAGGGCGACAAGAAAACCAGCCCCACGCCGCTGATCACCAGGTCCATAACGCGCTTGACGGCCAACTTCCAGCCGCGCAAGGCCACATCGCGTACCGTCAAAAGGGGCAAGCCGTCGAGGTCGCTGATGGTCAGCTCCGAGGCCACGATCTGAAAGAGGTCGGGGAAAATGCGCACGGTAGCGCGCTCGCTCTCGCAGGCCGAGATCATCTCCAACAACTGTTCATGGGTGGCTTCGGGCAAGGCGATGACCACCTCGCGCGCCCCCTGTTCGCGCACGATGCGCGCCAGGTCGCCCCGCGAGCCCAGAACCGGCACCCCGGCCACCTCTTGGCCAGTGCCATCTCCATCCCCGTTGCCATCGACAAAGCCCACGACCTTGTAGCCCAACTGCGGCGATTGGATTGTCTTTTGTAGCACCATACGCGCCACTTCGCCAGTGCCCACGATCAACAAGGCATCGGGCTGACGACGCCGCACCTGCTGTTGGATCCAGCCCGTCACGGTGCGCCCCAGGGTGATCAAGACAACGCTCAACACCCAGTGATAGAGAATCATGCCACGGGCCAGGTCACCGCGGTTGGAGCGAAAGGTCAGAAAGCTCGATGCGGTGGCGACGATGCTGGCCACCGAGACGGCGGCCAGGATCGAATAAAAGAGGTCGATGCGCGAGCG
>JACIWY010000590.1 GCA_014360745.1 Chloroflexota bacterium | reverse complement strand
TCGGGGGGAGCAGAAAGGAGGAGATTGTGAACGCACGGGAACGTTTTCTGGCTTGTATGCGCTTCCAACCAATCGATCGGGCCCTCAATTGGGAGATGGGCTACTGGGCCGGCGCGCTGGAGCAATGGTACGATCAGGGGCTGCCGCGTCACCCTCGAGCGCCCAAGGGGCTTCCGCCGGGCGCGGGGGTCAAGGGCGAGGGGTTCCCCTGGCGCAGGGGCGAGCCGCGCGATTGGTCGGTGCACGAATATTTCGGGCTGGACAAGGGCATCGAAAAGATCGACGGGGAATGGGGCGTGTGGCCTCCTTTCGAGCCCCTAGTCCTTTGGGAAGATGAGGAGAACATCAAACGCCGCGAGCCCGATGGCAGCGTCGTCTTGGTGCGCAAGGATTCGGCCAGCCTGCCCCATGTCTTGGAATGGCCGGTAAAAGACCGGGCCAGTTGGGAGCAATTAAAGGAGGAGCGGCTGCGCATCGACATTAGCGGGCGCCTATCGCCCGAATGGCCCCAACAGGTGGAAGAATACAAGAATCGCGACTGGCCCTTGGTCATCGGGGGGCCGTTTCTGGGCGTCTTTTCCTCATTGCGCAGCTTGTTCGGCTTTGAGCATCTCATGTACACCTTTTTCGACGACCCCGATCTGGTGCGCGATGTACTCTCGCATCTGACGGCGCTCTGGATCGGCCTCTTTGAAGAGGTGCTGGCCCAGACCGATGTGGATTATGCCTATTTTTGGGAAGATATGAGCTACAAGAGTGGCTCGATGGTCTCGCCACGCATCTTTCGCGAGTTCCTGATGCCGGTGTACAAGCGCCTCACCGGCTTTTTCCGCTCCAAAGGGATCGACATCGTCCTCTTGGACACCGATGGTGACGTCTGGGGATTGATCCCTCTCTTCCTGGAGGGTGGCGTCACGGGGCTATACCCCTTTGAAGTGCGCGCCGGGATGGATGTGGCCGAGGTGCGCAAACGGTACCCGCGCCTGCAGATGCTGGGCGGCATCGACAAGAACGCCCTGGTAGAAGGGCCAGAGGCCATCGATCGCGAGCTGGCGCGCGTGGCACCGGTGATCAAATCCGGCGGCTATGTGCCGGGCATCGATCACTATGTGCAGCCCAACGTGCCCTGGGAACACTTCAAGTATTATCGCCAGAGGCTGGCCGAGCTTCTATAGCGCACCCGCCGCCAATTAATCGCTCGGCTTCGGAGAGACGTTGAGCGCCCGCGCTTCTATCTCGGCCCGATAATCGGCCATCGATACGACCTTGCCGCTCACCCGCGCCTGTTCGGCGGCGAAGGCCATCAAATGGCTCTCCAGCGAGGCGCGAGCGTCGGTCAGCGGCTCGCGGATCTCGCCGCGCAAGAGGCGGACAAAGGCGTTCATGACGCCGGCATCTCCACCCCCGTGCCCGCCCACACTGGCGCCGGGGTGGATGGTTTCCTCGCTGCCGGTGAGGTGATCATACACCGTGATCTCATAGGTGGCTTCGCTGGCCCGCAGGGTGGCCCTTGTGCCGTCGTAGCGCATGGTGCGCACGTTGTTGTGCGAATGGCCGTGCATAGCAAAAGCCACCGTCGTGCCGTCTTCGAGGAGCATCTGCACCAGATGGTGATCGGTGACGTCGTTGTCGCAGTGATAGACGCAACGGCCGTACGGGCCTTCGTGCAATGCTCGGAGGCGGCCCTCCATGCTTAGATCAAGCGAGATGACATTTACCGGCCAGCCGGTGTCCTCGCGCAGATAGAGCCGGGGCGCATAATAGGGGCATTCGTCCTGGGCCGGGCAACCGTCGGTGCAGCGCGCCGGCGCGCTCGGTGGGGCGTTCTCAGCTTTAAAGTGGATCAATTCGCCGATAGCGGAGAGGCGCTGCACCGGTGAGCCGAGATTCCAATAGAGGATGTCCATGTCGTGGCAACACTTGGCCAGGATCATTGGCGCGCTGGCAGCGCTGTTGCCCCAGTTGCCGCGCACAAAGCTATGCGCCATATGCCAGTAGGCTACATTTTCTCGATGCTCGACGGTGATAATCCGCCCCAAACGTCCGGAGCGGATGATGTCATGCAACGTGCGCCAGAAGAGGGTGTAGCGCAATACATGGCAGATCTGAAGCACCCTCCCAGCCCGCTCTGCCGCCTGTACCAGTCGCACACAGGCCTCCGGCGTGGTGGCCATCGGCTTTTCCAAG